>CAYMHN010000091.1:0-9737 GCA_964390235.1 uncultured Candidatus Competibacteraceae bacterium | reverse complement strand
TCCTGGTACTGGGACGGCATGCTGGTGCTGGACGTGACCGATCCCTACAACCCGGTGGAAATCGCCCGCTATCTGGATACCACCGGACCCAATGACGGGTTGGCCAATGATTTCTGGGGCGTGTACAAGATACCGAACCAGCCCTGGATCTACGGCGCCGACCGCAACGGCGGGCTGTACGTGTTCAAGGAATTCGGTGCCGGCTCGATCGGCAAGAAGTAACCGCGGGCAGTCACTGCATCGGGAGCGGCGACAGCCGCTCCCGCCACAAACAGCGCTTGGTACTCAAGCGTGTTTGTTCTTGACGCTGATCAAGTTAAAAATCACCTGAAGTGGTCTAATAAAACAAATGGCCGGCCAGAGGAGCACGCCATGCAAGCCAGAGACATCATGACCGTCGATGTGGTCACGGTTGACCCGGATACCGCAGTCGACGAGATTGCCCGACTGTTGCTGGACAACCACATCAGCGCGGTGCCGGTGGTCGCGGCCGATCAGCGAGTGGTCGGCATCGTCAGCGAGAGCGATCTGCTGCGCCGCCCGGAAAGTGGCACCGACCAGCAGCGGGGACCGCGCTGGCTGAGCTTCCTGATCAGCAACCGCAGCGCCGCCGCGGATTATCTCAAGACCCACGGCACCCGTGCCGAGGACGTGATGGGCCGCAACCCGATCACTATCACGGAAGACACCGAGGTCGGCGAGATTGCCCATCGGATGGAGAAGCACAAGGTCAAGCGCCTGCCGGTACTGCGTAATGGCCGGCTGGTCGGGATCGTCAGCCGGGCCAATCTGTTGCAGGGACTGGCCACCCACAAAGCCCGGATCACATCCGAAGTCACCGCCGACGACAATACCCTGCGCAACGACGTCATCGACGCGCTGCGCAAGCTGAGTTGGGGACGAGCGGCCAATCTGAACGTGACCGTCACCGACGGGGTGACCGAACTCTGGGGCTGGGTCGACTCCGAACAGGAACGCCAGGCCCTGCTGCTGGCGACACGGGAAGTACCCGGTGTGCGTGAGGTGCGGGATCATCTCAGCCACTTCCGAGTGGATCTGTGGACTTGATGGATCGGGGCGATCGGCGGCCGGGTCACAGCCACAGCGCCCCGTCCATGGCATAGGGCAGCCGGGTGCCGAATCCTCAGTAGCGCGAATACACCGAGACATTGCCCTCGGCATCGAAACTGAGCACATCATACCCCTTGGGCTCGATGCTGTTCATGCCGGGCGAGTCCAGAGGCATGCCCGGCGCGGTCAGACCGGTCACCACCGGGCGCTCGGCCAGCAGCCGCAGGATGTCGTCGACCGGTACATGGCCTTCGATCACGTAGCCGTCGATCTCGGCCGTATGGCAGGACTGCAAGCTCGGCGCTATGCCGTGCCGGGCCTTGATTTCGCTCAAATCCTGGTGATCGTGGACGGTTATCCGAAAGCCGTGATCCGCCAGGTAGTCCGCCCAGTCCTGGCAGCAGCCGCAGCTTGGCGATTTATAGACCGTGATCGCCAGATCGGCTGGCGTCTGCGCGACCGAATTGGTGGCGAGTGCCCGGATCTGCCCGACAATCACCGGATCATCCCAGGGTTTCTCGCCCAGTATCTCATAGCGGATCGTTCCTTGCGGATCGACAATATAGGTGGTTGGCAGACCGCGTACCCCCCAGCTCTGACCGGCGCTCATGTCGGGGCTGAGCAACAGCGGAAATCCTACCGGCACCTGATCGGTGAAACCGACGATGTCCTCCACGGTCTCGCCCATATTGATCCCCAGCACCTGCACCCCATGTTCGTCGAGTTGCTGTTGCAGGCTGTCCAGCGCCGGCATCTCCTTGATACAAGGGGGACACCAGGTTGCCCAGAAGTTGACCACCAGCACCCTGCCCTGATACTCGCCGAGGCTGTGGCTGGAGCCATTGGTATCGACCAGTTCGAAGGCGGGGGCCGGTCGCGGGTTGTGCAAGGGCGCAAGTGGCTCGGTCTCGGCAACCGCCAGAGTGGCGATGCCTAACAGCAGTGGTGTCAGCGCCAGCGTCATGCGCATGCGGTTTCTCCCGGATTTTGACGAGGATTTTGGATTCGACCCCAAGGAAGTCGCTTGGTTTAATCACCTGGCCGCGCAGTTTGACCTCGATCAAGGTGATATTGACGATGGTATGGTTCTATACTACATGAGATGTTGTATTCACCAAGGGGTCAGCCATGCAAGCCAAAGATATCATGACCGTCGATGTCATCACCGTCAGCCCGGATACCGCCGTCGATGCCATCGCCCGACTGCTGCTGGAGCGCCGCATCAGCGCTGTACCTGTGGTTACCGATGATCAGCGGGTGGTCGGTATTGTCAGCGAGGGCGACCTGCTGCGCCGGCCGGAAAGCGGCACGGACCAGCTTCGTCGGCCACGCTGGCTGAATGCTCTGGTCAGCAGCCAGAATGCCGCCGCCGAGTACCTCAAGACCCATGGCACCCAGGCCGGGGATGTGATGAGCCGCGATCCGATCACCGCCACGGAGGACATGGATGCTGGCGAAATCGCCCGTCTCATGGAAAAGCACAAGGTCAAGCGCCTGCCGGTAGTACGGGAAGGTCGGCTGGTCGGGATCGTCAGCCGGGCCAACTTGTTGCAAGCGTTGGCGTCCCACCAGGCCACGCCCGCCATCACGGTGGACGACCAGACGCTGCGCAACGACATCATGACCGCCCTGAGCAAGCAGAGCTGGGCGCAGGCGGCCCATATCAACGTGACGGTGACCGGTGGCGTAGCCGAGTTGTGGGGCCTGGTCGACTCCCCGCAGGAACATCAGGCACTGCTGCTAGCGGTACGGGAAGTGCCCGGAGTGCGCGAGGTACGGGATCATCTCAGCCGCATGCGGCTGGATATGTGGGGCTGAATTGCCCCGGCCGGCAATAGCGTGACAGGCGCTGGCCTATTTACCGATACAGAACGAACTGAAAATCCGCCCCAGCAGATCATCGGAAGTGAACTCCCCGGTGATCTCGCCCAGAGCCTGCTGGGCGAGGCGCAGCTCCTCGGCGACCAGTTCGCCGGCGCGCATCACCTCCAGCTGCCGCCCGGCCTCGGCCAGATGTTGTCCGGCCCGTTCCAGGGCATCGAGATGGCGGCGGCGGGCGCTGAACAGGCCCTCGCCGGCGCTGGTGTAGCCCATGCACTGCTTGAGGTGGTTGCGGAGTTGATCGAGACCGACCCCGGTCTTGGCGCTGAGACGCACTTCCGCTCCCCATTCCCCGGCGGTTTCACCCGGCTCGACGCCGCTCAGGTCGATCTTGTTGCAGATCAGGGTCAACGGGAGCTGTTCGGGTAGACGATCCCGGATCGCGTGGTCCTCCTTGGTGAGGCCCTCGCGATCATCGATGACCAGCAGCACCCGGTCGGCGGTCTCGATCTCGCGCCAGGCGCGGCGGATGCCTTCCTGTTCGATGGGATCGGCGCTGTCGCGCAGGCCGGCGGTGTCGATCACATGCAGCGGCATGCCGTCGAGCTGGATATGTTCGCGCAGCACGTCGCGGGTGGTGCCGGCGATCTCGGTGACGATGGCGCTGTCCTGGCCGGCCAGCTGATTCAGCAGGCTGGACTTGCCGGCATTGGGCCGTCCGGCGATGACCAGAGTCATGCCGTCACGCAACAGCCGTCCCTGTCCGGCTGCTTTCAGCAAGGCAATCAACTGAACCTGCAAGTCCCGCAAGCGCTGTCCCAGCTGCTCGTCGGCCAGAAAATCGATCTCCTCGTCGGCGAAGTCGATCGCCGCTTCGACATACAGACGCAGCTCGATCAGATATTCCAGCAGGGTGTTGACCCGTAGCGAGAAAGCGCCGCTGAGCGAAGCCATGGCGGCACGGGCGGCCTGCGCGGTGCCCGCCTCGATCAGGTCGGCGACCGCCTCGGCCTGGGCCAGATCGAGCTTATCGTTGAGAAAGGCGCGCTCGGTGAACTCGCCAGGACGGGCGACGCGGGCACCGAGGGTTAGTATCCGCCGCAACAGCAGATCCAGCACCACGGGGCCACCGTGGCCCTGCAATTCCAGCACATCCTCGCCGGTGAACGAGTGGGGCGCGGGGAAGTACAAGGCCAGTCCCTGGTCGATGATGCCACCGTCGACATCCCGGAAGCGGCGATACAGAACCTGCCGCGGAACAGGCACCGTACCCAGCAGATTCAAGGCAATCTGGCCGACTTCAGGCCCCGATACCCGCACGATACCGACCCCGCCGACACCCGGCGGGGTGGCGATGGCGACGATGGTGTCCCGGGTCACGCTTTGGCCGCCGCCGCCTCCACTCGCTTGGTGATTACATATTGCTGGGCGATGGACAGGATGTTGTTGACCACCCAGTAGAGCACCAGACCGGCGGGGAACCACAGGAAGAAGATGGTGAACACGAAGGGCAGCGCCATCATCACCTTGGCCTGGATCGGATCGGGCGGGACCGGGTTGAGCTTCTGCTGGATGAACATGCTGGCACCCATGATGATGGGCAGGATATAAAGGGGATCCCTGGTCGACAGATCCTGGATCCATAGTATCCAGGGCGCATGGCGCAGTTCCACACTCTCCAGCAGCATCCAGTACAAGGCGATAAACACCGGGATCTGCACCAAAATAGGCAGACAACCACCCAGCGGATTGATCTTTTCCTTCTTGTAGATTTCCATCATCGCCTGGTTCATCTTCTGGCGGTCATCGCCGTAGCGTTCCTTGAGCTGTTGCAGCTTGGGCGCCAGCTTGCGCATATTGGCCATGGAGCGGTAGCTGGTCTCGGACAGCTTGTAGAACACCGCCTTGATCATGATGGTCAGGATGATGATCGACCAACCCCAGTTGCCGACAAACCCGTGTATCCAGCTCAGCAGCCAGAACAGCGGTTCGGCGATGAACCATAGCCAGCCGTAATCGACTGTGCGGTTCAGATAAGGCGCCAGGGGCTCCAGCAAATCCTGGATCTTGGGACCGATGAACAGCCGGCTGGAAAAGCCGGCGATCTCGCCGGGCGGAATCTGCACCTGCGGCCCGACCATGCCCAGCACATAGCGGTCGCCGCTCAATGCCCGAGTATAGAAGGTATTGATTTCATTCTGATCGGGAATCCAGCTGCCCAGAAAGTAATGCTGGATCATGGCGATCCAGCCGCCCGTGGCCTGCAAGTTCAGGTCATGGTCGGACATATTGCTGAAACTGACCTTGTCGTAGTTCTTGTCCGGTGTGGAAACCACGCCGCCGGTATAGGTGTAGATACCGAACTGACCACCGCCGGTCGGCGGACGACGCTGCAACTGGCGATACTGGCTGCCCTGCCAGGGCTGGTCGGTGGCGTTTTCCACCCGATGCTCGACATCGACCAGAAAACTGCCGCGATGGAAAATATAGGTCTTGGTCACCGTGACCCCGGATGGATCGGTCCAGGTCAGCGGTACTTCCAGTCGATCCTGGCCCGGGGCGAGCTGGTACTCGGTCTGCTCGGCCGTGTACTGCTGATGGTGATCCGGCGCGTTGCCGCTGGTGGCGATCAGTCCGGATTGGGCCACGTAGTAGTCAGTCCCGCGCGTCGACAGCAGTTCGAAGGGCTGGTCGGGACGGTCCAGCGATTCGGGGTAATTGCGCAAGCCGATATGCGCCAGGGTACCACCCGCGGTGTCGATCTCGGCGATGAACTGGTCGGTGACGACTCTGACTCGCTGCCCTTGCCGGTCGGGCTCCGGCATCGGTATGGCGGGGTCGGCCACCATACCCGGCACGTCGCCCAGTTGCGGCACCCCCTCGCCACCGGGGTCGGGTCGGGTGGTTTCGGTGGCCACCGGCTGGGGCTGTCGCGGGGGCATCTGTTCCTCCATCCAGGCCTGCCAGATGAGAAACAGCACGAACACCAGGGCGATAACGAGAAACAGTCTCTGATTATCCATTTAGACGCGAGTCTTGTTTGCTGTCGGGAACCGGATCGACACCGCCAGCGTGCCAGGGATGGCAACGCAGCAGTCGCTTGATCGCCAGCCAACCGCCACGCATTGCGCCATGGTCCTCGATCGCTTCCAGCGCATACTGCGAACAGGACGGATAAAACCGGCAGTGATGCCCCAGCCATGGGCTGAGGATGTATCGGTAAAGCTTGATCGAACCAAGCAATAGGGCACGCATGGGTCAGTCCGGCAACCGTGTCCAGTGGCGGAACAGCGAAGCGAACAGGGCGGCGTTGTCACACCCGGCGGCGGCGGCTCGGCTGATCACCACGACGTCCAGGCCACTCAGTGCCTGCCGATGCTGACGAAAACTCTCGCGAACGACCCGCTTGATGCGATTGCGCACCACGGCCTGTTTGGAAACCTTCCGGGAAACAGCCAGGCCGAGTCGTGCATAGGGTAACTGATTCGATCGATACAGCACGGTAAAAAAACCGTTGGTGGATTTTCCGGGCCGGGCAAAGACGCGGTCGAAATCGACCTTGTGACGCAGCCGGACCCGTCGCTCCAGGCCGGCATCGGCCATCGTGTCGGTCAGGGTGTCAGACGATGCCGGCCCTTGGCGCGCCTGGCCTTGATCACCGCCCGGCCACCCTTGGTGGCCATCCGCGCCCGAAAGCCATGGGTCCGCTTGCGGTGCAGATTGCTGGGTTGAAAAGTGCGTTTCATGACTACCTCGGCCAGTCCACAGACAAAAGAATAGGGAAGGTAAAGGAGTATTTTCCCGCCTGTCAAGTCCTGTCGTCAGCAGGCGCTTAGCGCTATGCTTACCAATAGTAGACAAAATCGACAGCTAAGGGGCAGTTTGTGGCGCACAGCATGTGGAAATCGTGTCTCGATCGGCTGGAGCAGGAGCTGTCCGAGCAACAGCTCAATACCTGGATCAGACCTCTGCATGCCATCGAGACCGCCGAGCAACTGAGACTGCTGGCCCCTAATCGTTTCGTCCTGGACTGGGTCAAGGGTCACCACCTGGACCATATCCGCGACGCCCTGGAGCAGCTCTATCCGGAACTGGCCGTCGATGTGCAGCTGGAGATCGGCAGCAGTCGCACCGTCAACGCGCGGCTGAACGGCCCGGCACCGGAGGTTGGCAAAAAGCCCTTGCTGGTCGAGGTACCGGCGGACAACACACCGCAAAGCAGTAATCTCAATCCGGACTTCACCTTCGACAACTTCGTCGAGGGCAAGTCCAACCAGCTCGCCCGGGCGGCCTGCTTGCAGGTCGGGCAGAATCCGGGCAAGGCCTACAATCCGCTCTGCATCTATGGCGGTACCGGACTGGGCAAGACCCATCTGATGCACGCCGTGGGCAATCTGTTGCGCAGTCGCAACCGCGATGCCCGGATTCTCTACCACCATTCCGAACACTTCGTGGCCGATATGGTCCGGGCGTTGCAGCACAATGCCATCAGCGATTTCAAGCATCACTATCGCAATCTGGATGCGCTGCTGATCGACGACATCCAGTTCTTTGCCGGCAAGGAACGCTCCCAGGAAGAGTTCTTCCACACCTTCAACAGTCTGCTGGAAGGCCGCCAGCAGGTGATCCTGACCTGCGATCGCTACCCGCGCGAAGTCAGCGGGGTGGAAGAACGGCTCAAGTCGCGCTTCGGCTGGGGACTGACCGTGGCCATCGAGCCACCCGAGCTGGAAACCCGGGTAGCGATCCTGATGAAGAAAGCCCAGCAGGCCAATATCCACCTTCCGGATGAAGTCGCCTTCTTCATCGCCCAGCGCATTCGCTCCAATGTCCGCGAGCTGGAAGGCGCCTTGCGGCGGGTCTACGCCAATTCGCAGTTCACTGGCAAACCGATCACCCTGGCCTTCACCAAGGAGGCCCTGAGCGACCTGCTGACCCTGCACGAAAAGCTGGTCACCATCGAGAATATCCAGAAAACCGTGGCCGATTATTACAAGATTCGGGTAGCCGATCTGTGCTCGAACAGTCGTCTGCGCGCCTTTTCCCGACCCAGACAGATCGCCATGGCCTTGGCCAAGGACTTGACCGAACACAGCCTGCCGGAGATCGGTGAAGCCTTCGGTGGCCGGGACCATACCACGGTGCTGCACGCGATCCGCAAGATCAAGGAATTGCAGGCGATCGATGATACTATCCGGGAAGATTTCACCAATTTGATGATCACCTTATCGACCTGATCAGCCTGTGGATAACTCTGTGGATAAGTAGGGCATTTCCTGTGGATAAGTCTGTGGACAAAATGTGGATAACTTTTTATCCACAACTTATCCACAGCTTATCCACAGGTTTATCCACAGGTAAAACGCACCTTATCGCCATGATAAATAAGCAAATAGAGAAAGTTATCCACAGAAAACCCCTTCCCCTATAACAATAAGTATAGATATATATGTAAAACAGACTAACTGACTGAAGGCATCATGAAACTGACCACTCAACGAGAACACCTGCTGGGTCTGCTCCAGCATGTCATCGGCGTAGTCGAGCGTCGCCAGACCCTGCCGATACTGGCCAATGTACTGCTCGAAACCCATGCGGGTCAGGTGTCCCTGGCCGCCACCGACCTTGAAGTCGAGCTGTCCGCGCACAGCGCCCTGGCAACCGCCGAGGATGGGCGCATCACCCTGCCCGGCCGCAAGCTGCTGGATATCCTGCGTGCCTTGCCGGACGATGCCGAGATCAGCCTCGGCGTCGAGGATCAGCGTGCCCAGCTGCGCTGCGGACGCAGCCGGTTCGCGCTGGCCACCCTGCCGGCCGACGACATGCCCACCCTGGACGATTTCACCCGCGCGGCGGACCGTGCCGAGATCACCCTGCGTCTGCCACAGAAGGATCTGCGCACGCTGATCGAGCGGACCCACTTCGCCATGGCCCAGCAGGATGTGCGCTACTACCTCAACGGACTGCTGCTGGAAGTGGGTGATGGGTATTTGCGGGCGGTGGCCACCGACGGGCATAGGCTGGCGCTGTATGACATCCCCGCGCAGACCGGTTCCGACAGCGGCCGCCAGGTAATCGTGCCCCGCAAAGGCGTACAGGAACTGCTGCGCCTGCTGGCCGATACGGTCCGCCGCGCGGATGAAACCGAGGTGGCCCTGAATCTCAGCGGTAACCATATTCAGATCGATCTGGGGAACATTCGCTTCACCTCCAAGCTGATCGACGGCCGGTTTCCCGATTACCAGCGAGCCATACCCCGCGAGGGCGAGCGGGTGCTGGTGGCGGATCGCCAGCTGCTGCGCGCGGCGCTGGCTCGGGCCGCCATCCTGGCCAACGAGAATCGCGGGGTACGCTTGCAGCTGGAGGACTGGTTGCTGCGGGTGCAGGCCAACAACCCCGAACAGGAGGAAGCGGTCGAGGAGGTCGAGATCAACTACGAAGGCGGACCGCTGGAGATCGGCTTCAACGTCAGCTATCTGCTGGACGCCTTGGGCGCTTGCAACGAGGAACTGGTCAAGCTGTTCGTGCAGGATGGTAACAGCAGCTGCCTGATCAAGGCCGCCGAGGATACCCGCGGCAAGTACGTGATCAGCCCGATGCGTCTGTAAATCGGGAATGCCGCTGGCCGAGCTGGACATTGCCGATTTCCGCAACCTGGCCCGGATCAAGCTGCCCTGCTCCTCCGGACTGAATCTGCTGATCGGTGCCAACGCCTCGGGCAAGACCAGCGTGCTGGAGGCGATCTACTTTCTCGGCCGGGGGCGTTCCTTTCGCACCCGCCAGGCCCGCGAACTGATCCGCGGAGGCTGTGGTCGCTTCCAGCTGGTGGCGGGTCTGCGCGGCAC
>CAYMHN010000090.1:0-9775 GCA_964390235.1 uncultured Candidatus Competibacteraceae bacterium | reverse complement strand
TACACTCTTTCCCTACACGACGCTCTTCCGATTAGAAGCCCTGCAAGAGGCGCGCGAGGCACTGGCCAGAACCCGGCAGGAACATCAGCAGGCAATGACCGAGCGAGACCGACAGCACGAGCGACACATGACCGACGAACGCCAGCGCGCCGAGGCCGAACAGACACGGCTGCTGAAGCTGATCGACGACGAACGCCGAGCCGCCCGCACGGAACGTCAGGCCCTGGAGCAGGGACAGGAGCAGGAACGCGCCCGCTGGCGGGAAGCACAACAGCAGGCCCTGGCCGAACAGCGGCAACAGTACCAGCGGCTGCAAGCCGCGCTGGAACAGGAAAGCGCCGCGCTGCGTACCGCCGAACAGGCACAGGCCGCGCTGCGGGGCCGGATCGAGCAGCAGGCGGAGCATCTTGCCCGACTGGAAGCCGCGCTGGCCGAACAGCGCGAGCGGGAACTGCGCTTGAATCGCGATGACGAGCGGCTGATGCAGGAGAATCGCCAGCTCGCGGAGCTATGCCGGCAGTTGCGCGAAGAGGCACAGCGGAATTCCGGCGATGCGCCGGAAACCGACCGCTGAGCGATGCGGAACAATATCGGCGAAACGGTTTTCTGAAGTCTATAATCAACATGAAAGTTTCAACATGACTTCCCACCCCTCGGAGGAGGATACCGTGAAAATCATGCGCTTCCGGTTCCCGGCCTTGCCCCATGGGTCGATGTTGCTCGGTACCCTGGCCAACCGGTTTCTTGTCGCGGTTCTGATCCTGGGCCTGATCGTCCTGCCCGCCGCCGCCCAGGAGCGCGCCGGCTGGCCCGAGTCGGTGCGCATCGGCACCGCCTCCGGCGGCGGCACCTACGCCGTCTATGGCCACGGCCTCGGCCAGCGCATCACCGAGGAATTGAACCTCCTGGCCATACCCCAGGGTACCGGTGGTCCGTTCCACAACATGACCCTGGTCCACACCGGCGAGATCGAGCTGGGCATGGTTACCCTGGGTCCGGCCGCCGAACTCTGGGAGGACGGTGGTATCGTGGCGCCGGGCGAGCCGATGCGCGAGGTGCGCGCCCTGTTCCCGATGTACCGGACCCCGTTCCAGGTGGTGGTGAGGGCGGATTCGGGCATCAACAGCATCGCCGATCTGGCCGGCAAGCGGGTCGGGGTCGGGCCCATGGGCGGCACCTGCGCCGCCTATTGGCCGCACTTCCTGGAGGCACTGGGGTTGAAGGATATCCGCTACCACTACGCCGGCGCCAACGAGCTGGCCCAGTTCCTGCCCATGCGCCTGATCGATGCCTTCGCCTTCTGCGCCGGCCTGCCGATCGCGGCCTTCCAGCAGCTGATCGACCGCGGCTATGACGTGCGCCTGTTCGCCTTCACCCCCGAGGAGCAGGCCAAGCTGGTCGAGGCCTTCCCGGTGGCACCATTCGAGATCGCCGCCGGCACCTACCCGGGCATGACCCAGCCGCAACAGTCGGTGGCGTTCTGGAACTTCGCCATCGCCCACCAGGACCTGCCCGAGGACCTGGTCCACGAACTCATGAAGCTGGTGCTCGACAACCCGGAAGCGATGCAGGCGATCCACCCCGCCGCCCGCGAAACCCGGGCCGAGAACCTGCAACACAACGAGTTCTTGTGGTTCCATCCGGGCGCGGTGCGCTACTACCGGGAGCAGGGCCTGGAAGTCCCCGAGCAGCTGCTGGGGCCGGAGTTGCGGGCGGAGGAGGAAGAAGTGGAAGAGGCGGCCTAGCGAAATCCCGACCTGCCCGGCGCGGGGATTGCTGGCGAAAGATCGCGCATGGTGGTTGCCTTTTGGGAAACAGGTAGGGTAAATTAAAAAATAGCGCATGGATCCGCCGGCAATGTCCGGGCGGATCCAACCTGAAGGATAGGGCTGAAGAATAAGGAGGTTTGGTGTGCTCACACTCCATCGCTCGGGTCTGGTCGGGATTCTCCTCGCCGCTGCCGGTTTCCTCGCCACCACGCTGCCGGCGACCGCCCAGCAAACCGTCTACGGTCCCCAGGTCTATGAACGCACCACCGGCGCACCACGTCCAGTCACCGACTATTTCGTAGCTCATCCCAATCTCCTGCACCCGGGTACCTGTCACCTGGCGGTGGAGAACGGCGATGACCGGACCACCCGGGTCACCAGCGCCACCATCGACCTGAATGGTGAGCGCCTCGCCAGTCCCAATGATTTCCATCCCTCGATCGACTATGTCGAAAAACCGGTCAACCTGCAGGCCGACAATACCCTGGTTGTAGAGGTACGCGGCGGTCCCGGCACCTTTCTGGCACTTGGTATCCACTGCGCGATTCCGGAAAACCATCCTCCTGTAGCCGACACAGGTCCGGGTCAGACCGTGGCCGTGGGCGAGCTCGTCACCCTCGACGGCCATCGCTCCAGCGATGCCGATGGCGACCTGCTGAGCTTCGACTGGACGCTGCCGATCCGGCCTGCCGGCAGCGCCGCCGAGCTGTCCGACCCCACCGGGGTCGGACCGACGTTCACCGTCGACCAACTTGGTGAGTATCGAGTCGAACTCATCGTCAGCGACGGGCTGGCCGTTAGTGAGCCCGACAGCGTCATCATAACTACCGGCAACTCACCGCCGGTGGCCAATGCCGGTCCGGATCGGACCGTCGTGTCGGGCGAGACCGTCACCCTGGACGGCAGTGGCTCCAGCGATGTCGATGGCGATCCGTTGAGCTTCGCCTGGACCCTGATCAGCGTGCCGGAGGGCAGCGAAGCAACGCTGTCCGATCCAGCAGCCATCCGGCCGACCTTCGCGATTGACCTACCTGGCAACTACCTGGCCCGGCTGATCGTCAACGACGGCCACACCGCCAGTGCCCCGGCCGTGGTCATCCTCAGCACCGAAAACTCGCAACCTGTAGCCACCGCCGGTCCTGACCGAACGATCGAACCCGGTGATACCGTCACGCTGGACGGCAGCGGTTCGACCGATGCCGATGGCGATGCCCTGAGCCATTTCTGGTCGTTCACCGCCCTGCCCGAGGGCAGCCTCGCCAGCCTGTCCGATCTCGCGGCGGTCGCCCCGAGTTTCCTCGCCGATCTGCCCGGTCTCTATGTCGTCCAGCTGCTCGTCAATGACGGCGCACTGGACAGCGACCCCGATCACGTGGTCATCAGTACGTACAACTCCCGGCCGCTGGCCGATGCCGGGCCGGACCAGATCGTATTCGTCGGCGATATCGTCACCCTGGACGGCAGCAGTTCGACGGATGCCGATGGCGATGAGCTGGACTATGCCTGGTCGCTGCTGGTCGTGCCGCCCGGCAGCAGCGCGATGCTGTCCGATCCGCAGGTTGCCGATCCGGCATTCCAAATCGACCGGCCCGGCAGCTATCTAGCCCAGCTGATCGTTGATGACGGCCTGCTGCGCAGCGCCCCCGCCACGGTGCTCATCGTCACCGAGAACTCGCCGCCGCTGGCCGATGCCGGTGTGGATCGAACCGTGACCGCAGGTGAAACGGTCACCTTGGCCGGCGACAGCTCGTTCGATCCGGACGGCGATCCGCTGTTCTACCAGTGGACGCTGCTCCAGCAACCCGCCGGCAGCACAGTCACGCTGCTCGATCCTAACACCGTCAGCCCTTCCCTGACCCCGGATCTACCGGGCGACTATATCGTGCGACTGATCGTAGATGACGGCGAATTATTCAGCACCCCGGCTCGGGTCACCGTCACCGCCGTGGCCGCCTCCGACCTGCCACCCGACCCCGTCACCGTGGCACCACCCATGGATCCCACCGTGACCACGAGTACTTTCGCCGCCAGCGAATTCCTCTACAGCGGCGACAATCCGATCCAGAGCGGGGTCGCGCCCGGTACCATCGAGCCACGGCGCGTCGCCGTGCTCCGCGGCCGGGTGCTGGATCGGGATCATCTACCGGTCGGAGGCGTGCACATCAGCATCAAGGATCACGACCAGTTCGGCCACACCCTGAGCCGAGCGGACGGGTTCTTCGATCTGGCGGTCAACGGCGGCGGCTGGCTCACCGTGCGCTACGAGCGGGAAGGCTATCTCCCGGTCCAGCGGCAGATCGACGTTCCCTGGCAGGACTACCGCTGGCTCCCGGACGTGGTGATGATCCCGCTCGATCCGCAGGTCACCGCCATCGACCTCAACGCCGCGGCACCGGTGCAGACCGCGCGCGGTAGCCTTGTGACCGATGCCGACGGTACCCGCCAGGCCACCCTGCTGTTCCCACAGGGTATCCAGGCTCAGCTCGTGCTGCCCGATGGCAGCACCCAGGCGCTCAGCACGCTCCACGTGCGCGCCACCGAATACACGGTCGGCGAAACCGGGCCTTTGGCCATGCCCGGCGAACTGCCTCCCACCAGCGGTTACACCTATGCGGTGGAACTGTCCGTGGATGAAGCGATTGCCGCCGGCGCCAGGGAAGTGCGTTTCGACCAGCCCGTGCCTCTCTACGTCGAGAACTTCCTCGATTTTCCCGTGGGCGGGATCGTTCCCGCCGGCTGGTACGACCGTGACAAGGCCGCCTGGATCCCCTCCGACAACGGCCGCATCATCGCGGTGCTGTCGATCACCGACGGCCTGGCGGACCTGGATGTTAACGGCAGCGGCAATCCCGCCGATGCCGCCGCCCTGGCCGCGCTCGCCATCAGCGAGGACGAACGCCGCGAACTGGCCACGCTCTACGCGCCGGGCCAAAGCCTGTGGCGGGTGCCGGTGGAGCACTTCACGCCCTGGGACTGCAACTGGCCCTATGGCCCGCCTCCGGATGCCGAGCGTCCCACCGAGCCCGACCCCACGGAGGATGACAAGGAAGACGAACCCGACTGCCAGGGTGGCTCCATCATCGAATGCCAGAACCAGGTGCTGGGCAAATCCCTGCCGATAGCCGGTACCCTTTTCTCGCTGAACTACCGCAGCGATCGGGTACCGGGGCGCAAGGCTGGCCGGACGCTGCACATCCCCTTGAGCGGCGCCAGCATTCCGGCCAGCCTGCGGCGCATCGAATTGCAGATTCAGGTCGCGGGTCGCAGGTTCAACCAGACCTTCCCGGCCGAGCCGAATCAATCCCACACCTTTACCTGGGACGGAATGGATGGTTTCGGTCGTGAGGTACAGGGCGTCCAGAGCGCCACCGTGCGCATCGGCTACGTCTATGGGGCAGTGTATTACCGGCCGGCGAACTTTGCGCGCAGCTTCGCCGTGGCCGGTACCGGACCCATCTCCGGCGACCGGGGTCGCCAGGAAATCACCCTGTGGCGGGAATCGGTGCGCAGCATCGGTCCCCTGGATGCTCGGGGCATGGGGTTCGGTGCCTGGACCCTCGATGCGCATCATTGGTACGGTGTCCGCAATGCGATCCTTTACAGCGGGGATGGCACACGCCGCAGCGCTCAAGATCTGGGCAACGTGATCACCAGCGTTGCAGGCAATGGACAGAGCACGAATTCCGGTGATGGCGGTCCCGCCCTGGAGGCCAGCATTCTGGGGCCATACGATGTTGCCGCTGGTGCGGACGGTTCGCTCTATCTCGCGGCCGGCGACCGGGTGCGCAAGATCGATCCGCAAGGGATCATCACCACGGTAAGTGGCACGCAAGGCAACTCCGGAATCCTGAATCTCGCGGTCGATGCCAACGGCTCGGTGTACTACACGCGCCGCAACGGCGGACCCCGAATCTTCCGGGCGGATTCCGACGGCAGCGTGCACCATGTGGCCGGTAACGGCGCCAGCACCTTTGCCGGTGATGGTGGACCTGCCGTCAACGCCAGTTTCATCGACCCCCGAGGGCTTGCGGTCGCGGCCGACGGGAGTGTGTACATCGGTGATTTCCGCACCCATCGGGTACGTCGCATCGGCCCCGACGGAATCATCCGGACGGTTGCCGGCAACGGTAGCTCCGGCATTGGCGGTATCGGAGGGCCGGCGATACAGGCTCGTATCGATCGCATCTACGACGTGGCCATCGGCCCGGACGGCGATTTGTACATCGATTCCCATAACTATACGGTGTTCCGTGTCGGTCCGGACGGGATCATTCGACGGGCCGCAGGCAGCGGCTGCAATGGATTCAGGGGAGACGGCGGAGCCGCCACCCTGGCCTGCATGGGGCGAGTGAGCGCCGTGACCGTACGGCATGACGGAGCGATCGCCATCGCGGACATCATCGATAATCGCCGCGTGCGTCTGGTTTCTGCGGACGGGACCATCACCACCATTGCCGGTAACGGCGGGTCGGGTTTTACAGGTGATGGCGGACCCGCCACCAACGCTACCATAGGCGGTACGGAAATCACTTTCGGACCGGATGGCAGTCTTTACCTCGCGGATACCGCCAACCGCCGCATCCGCCGGGTGGGCTCCCGCTTCGGAGAACTGATCGGCAGCGCTCTCGTCGTGTCTTCCAAGGACGGCAGCGAGCACTATGTCTTTGATAGCGCCGGCCGCCATCTGCGCACCCTGGACAGCATCACCGGCGTCCTGCGCTATCGCTTCAACTACGACGACCGTGGTTATGCGATCAGCATCGAAGACGGAGACGGCAACACGACGCATATCGAGCGCGATAGTGCAGGAGTTACCACCGCCATAGTCTCCCCGGACGGCCAGCGCACCACGCTCACCCTGGACGCCAACGGCTACCTTGTCACGCTGGCTAATCCGGCCGGCGAGACCCATCGCGTCAGCTACACCGAGGACGGGCTCCTGACCGGCTTCATCGATCCACGGGGCAGCGCCTCCAGCTACGATTATGACACTCTGGGTCGTCTCATCCAGACCCGCAACGCCGCGGATGGTGGCTGGACCCTGGCGCGCACCGAACCGGGCAATGGCTACGAGGCCAGCCTCACCTCCGCCGAGGGCCGTACCACGACCTACCGGGTCGAGCGCCTGCCCATCGGTGACCGGCTGCGCACCAATACCCACCCCGACGGCACGGTCGTACAAACCCGCATTGCTGCTAATGGAGAACGCACGGTTACCCATGCCGATGGCTCCGTCATCACGCTGCGGGAAGGCCCCGATCCGCGTTTTGGCATGCTCAGCCCGGTACCCGAACGTCTCACCATCACCCAGCCCGGTGGGCTGGTGGCAGAGATCATCACGCAGCGCTCAGCCACGCTGGCCGATCCCAACAACCTGCTCAGCCATGCCCAACTCAGCGAATCCGTCACCCTGAACGGGCGTACCAGTACCGCCGTCTACAACGCCACCGACCGCACCTGGCACAGTACCAGCCCGGCGGGGCGTACGCTGTCCGCAAGCATCGACGAGCAGGGTCGTCCCCTGCGGATGCAGAGACCGGGCCTGCATGATGTGGTGTTCGACTACGACAACCGCGGCCGGCTGGAATCGGTAACCAGCGGTGACCGCCTTACCACCTTCGTCTATGGCGGCGACGGCTTTCTCGCCATGGTCACCGATCCCGAAAATCGGGCGTTCGATTTCGATCACGACCCGATCGGGCGGATCATCCGGCAGACGCTGGCCGACGGTAGCGTGATCGATTTCGACTATGATGCCAACGGCAATCTGATTGCATTGACCCCGCCGGGCCGTCCGGCGCATGGCTTCGACCATACCCCGGTCGATTTGCCGGCCAGCTACGAGCCACCCGTGGTCAGCGATAGCGGCTTTACCGATACGCTATACGAATACAATGCCGACCAGCAACTGACGCGGCTACTGCGGCCGGACGGCCAGTCCCTGGACTATGGCTACGATACGGCCGGACGGCTGGAAACCCTGAGCATCGACCGGGGTGACTATCTCTACGCCTACAACGCCACTACCGGCCATCCGACCCGTATCGACGCCCCTGGCGGAATAGGGCTGAACTATGACTACAGCGGCGCCCTGCTCACCCGCGTCACCCTGGGCGGCCCGCTCGGCGGTTCGGTCGGCTTCGGCTACGACAATGATTTCCGGGTCACCAGTCAGCGGATCAACAACGCCGATCCGATCAACTTCAGCTACGACCCCGACAGCCTGCTGATCGGCGCCGGGGCGCTCGGCCTCGATTACCACCCCGGCAACGGTCTGCTGCTCGGTACCCATCTGGACGGGGTGGCGGACAGCTACAGCTACAACCTGTTCGGCGAAATGAGCGGCTACAGCGCCCAGCACAACGCCAGCGCGCTGTACAACATCGACTACAGCCGCGATACCCTCGGGCGCATCACCCGCAAGATCGAAACCCTCGGCGGCGTCACCACCACCTATGACTACCGCTACGACCTCGCTGGTCGGCTGGAGGAAGTCCAAGTCAACGGGAACCTCCGCGCCAGCTACAGCTACGATACCAACGGCAACCGTCTGAGCCGAACCGGCCCCGGCATCAACGAGACCGGCACCTACGACGACCAGGACCGGCTGCTAGACTATGCCGGAGCGACGTACAGCTACACCGCCAACGGGGAGATCCTCGCCAAGGCCCAGGGCGGCCAAACCACCACCTACGACTACGACGAACTCGGCAACCTGCTGAACGTCGCCCTGCCCGACGGTACCGAAGTCGGCTACCTGATCGACGGTCAGAACCGGCGCACCGGCAAGACCATCGACGGCACTCCGGTCCAGGGTTTTCTCTACCAGGACCAGCTCAACCCGATCGCCGAACTCGACGGCAGCGGCAACGTCATCGCCCGCTTCGTCTACGCCGACCGCATCAACGTCCCGGCCTACCTGATCAAGAACGGCCAGACCTACCGCTTCATCACCGACCAGCTCGGCAGCCCGCGCCTGGTGGTCAACACCGCCACCGGTGCAATCGCTCAGCGGCTGGACTATGATGAATTCGGCAACCTCCTCCTCGACACCAATCCGGGTTTCCAGCCCTTCGGCTTCGCCGGCGGGATCCAGGATCAACACACCGGTCTGGTACGCTTCGGGGCCAGGGATTATGATCCCGGAACCGGGCGCTGGACGGCTAAGGATCCGATCTTATTCGCTGGCGGTGACAGCAATCTGTATGGATATGTTCTTAGTGATCCAGTGAATTGGATTGATCCCATCGGGATGTGCCCAAACTGTATTGCCGGAGTTGTTGGTGGTATCGGAGGTGCAACAGCAGGTGCTGCTTGGAGTTTGGGAAATCAATTAACCTCGAGTAGCCCAATTGACTGGGCTAACGTCACACAGTCTGCTGTTGCAGGTGCTCTAACTGGTGCTATTACAGGAGCCACTTTGGGTACAGCCACGGCCGCCACAGGGGCTGCATTCCTGGGGGGCATTAGCTATGGGGTGTTCGTTGAGGATGAACCTGGAGCTATCCATTATCCATGGAAGACTTATAATGAAGCTGAGAATCTACAAAGCTGCAAGTGATGAGAGTCATGATTCGATACCATAAAATTGATTTGAGGCGTATCGGGCTTCTTTTGAGTGTTTTTCTTGCGATATTGGTTGGTGTTTTCTTGTATGAAATATCAACTCTCGCTATTATTCTTGCCCTGTTCGCTGGATGTCTTGCTATACTTTTCGATTTTTTGAACTTTAAAAATAAAGTTTGGATTTTCGAATTTCTCAGGTTTTTTGTTCCAGTTGTGATGGCTGTATGGTGGGCGAGTCGAACGGACTCAGTACTAGAAGTTTTTTTCTTTATTATTATCTTCAGTATGATATTTCGCCTTTGGAAATATTTTTTTACATTATGGCAACTGCCGACTCAACGTGCTGATGGACCACACTGATCAGCAGCACACGCATAGCGCAGGGGTCAGGTCTTTCATTTTGCATTCCATTCGGCTTCCGGCTAAATCGCTTCCATGGC
>CAYMHN010000089.1:0-9784 GCA_964390235.1 uncultured Candidatus Competibacteraceae bacterium | reverse complement strand
ACACCACCAGACCCACGAACGCCAGCCAGGGCATCCAGCGCAACAGGCCGGGACGCCACAGCGGCCGACCGCCGAGCGCCGGCAGCATCACCGCGAATGCTGCCAACAGGGTCAGACTGACCGTACCGACGGTGAAGAAATGGAAGTAGCCGGGCACGAAGAAAGTGTCGGACAGCAGCGGCGCCAACTGTGCCTGGATCAGCACGAAGGCGAACACGATGCCCAGACCCATGCTGAGTACCGCGACCGCGATGGCGGACATCGCCGGATGGCGCCAGGGCAGCAGACGCAGCCAGCCGAACAGACCGCGCCCACCCTGCCCCCGGGCATGCACTTCCAACGAAGCGACGATGATCAGAAACGCGGTGAGTGTGGGCACGCTGACGAACAGCGACAGCAGCGACCCCGCGACCCGCACCACATCCGGCAGATCGGGCTCCAGGAACATGTGGTACAGCGAGGTGGGCGGTACGAACACCAGGTACATGCAGAACACGATCTTGGAAAAGCGCTCGCCGAACACCGACGTGACCCCGGTCAGCGCCCGCACCAGCAGGTACCACAAGATTACCGTGGCCATCAGCGGCAGATAGTGCATATTGTGGAACACGATGTGCCAGTTGGTGCTGTGGTGGGTCGGCAACGGCCCCAGGCCCAGTGCCCACAGCGCACCGGGCAGGAACACGTAGAGTGCGGCGAAGCCGCTGACCATCAGGAAACCCGCCCAGACGAACAGCGCGAAACCGACCGCGCTCAGGCGTTCCTGCCGGCCCTGCCAGCGGGGTGTCAGCAGGGTGGCGATGGCCGAAGCCGGTAACATCATCAGCCCCAGACCCAGCAGCAGGTAGCCGAGGTTGAACACCAGCATGGCGTTCGGCGTGTCGGCAGCCAGTTCCGGCGCGCCGTCATACAGCAACGGCGTGCCCATGTGGGCACCCGCCATGCTGAAGCCGAAACCGGCCAACAACAGCGCGAACCCGATCCAGGCGATCCGCCGCCAGACCAGGCCGCGGCCTTCCTCCACCGCCGCGAAGCCCAGCAGCAGCGCGGCCTGGGCGATGAACAGCCAGTAGAAGAAGATGCTCACCCCGTGGACGGTGAGAAAGCGATACGCGGTGTTGGGGATTACATCAAGAAACCCGCCGCGTGCCAGGGCGGTCAGCAGTCCGCCCAGAATACCCAGCGCCAGCGCCACCAAGGCGACCGCGCTCAGGCCGGCGAGCAGGCGCCGGTCGGATGCCGGTAGCGCGGCGAAGCGATCCTTGTAGCTGTCGGACATGGTCATATCACCTCGATGCTGGCCTGCATGAAGTCGTGCGCCGGGCCGCAGTAGACGGTGCAGTACACCAGATGCCGACCGGGTCGGTGGAAGGTGAGTTCCAGCTCGGCCAGGCGACCGGGACGCAGGCGCACCATGCGCCCGCCGCTGCCGAACTGGATCGACGCCCCGTGGGAGACATCCACCGCCATCATGCGGAAGCGGTAGGTTCTGCCGGCATCCAGGCGCAGGGCATGGGGCCGGTAGTACCACTTGCCGGCCGCCAGGTATACGTCCAGTGGTTCATCGCCATCTCGACTGCCGTGTACCATGGGATCGGCATGAGCGGTGTGCTCGTGACCGCCTCCATGACCGTGAGCGCCGCCGTGATCATCGGCTTCCGGTACCGGAACGCGCGGATGCACCGTGCCATCCGGCAGCCGGTAGCGTTCGATGAATTCGCTGGTCAGGCGGTTGAATTCCTCCGCCGTCGGACCGGTGGCGACGCCGTGGTCGCCGTGGCCACCGTGATCGCCGTCAGGGGCGTGTTCACCAGGGTGTCCGTCCAGTCCGAGCAGTGCCAACGGCCCCGGCGCCGCGCCGTAGGCTGCCCACAGACCGTACAGGCTGACACCGCCGAACCCCAGCGTGGCGATGAATCCCCGCCGTGTGGTCAGGTGGGTTTTCGATGACATCGGTTCACCTCCAACGGTTGCTTGAGGCAGAATGATTCCGATGATGCCATCCGGTAGCGGACAGGAACCTGACCGCCGGATTACAAGTTTGTTATCTTGATGGCCATGAAAATCCTGATCGTGGAAGACGAACCCAAGACCGGCGACTATCTGCGCCAGGGGCTGAGCGAGGCGGGTTTCGTGGCCGATCTGGCGCGCGACGGGCTGGATGGACTGCACCTGGCGCGGACCGGGGACTACGATCTGCTGGTGCTGGATGTCACGCTGCCGGGACTGGACGGCTGGGGCATAGTACAAGCGTTACGCCAGGCCGGCCGGGAACTGCCGGTGCTGTTCCTGACCGCGCGCGACGCGGTCGATGACCGGGTCCGTGGGCTGGAACTCGGTGCCGACGATTACCTGGTCAAGCCGTTTGCGTTCTCCGAACTGCTGGCCAGGGTGCGCACCCTGTTGCGACGCGGCAGATCCCGGGAGCCGGAGGTGCTAAGGGTGGCCGACATGGAACTCGACCTGCTGCGCCGGCGGGTCACGCGCGGAGGCGTGCGTATCGATCTCACCGCCAAGGAGTTCGCGCTGCTGGAGCTGCTGCTGCGCCGTCAGGGCGAAGTGCTGCCGCGCTCGCTGATCGCCTCCCAGGTGTGGGACATGAACTTCGACAGCGACACCAACGTGATCGAGGTAGCGGTACGGCGCTTGCGAGCGAAAGTCGATGAGCCATTCCAGCCCCGGCTGATCCGTACCGTGCGCGGCATGGGTTACGTGCTGGAGCCTCCGGAATCGGCATGAACCCGGTCTGGCACCGGCCGCTCTCGCTCACCGCCCGTCTCGCCCTGCTGTTCGGTCTGCTGGCAGCCGGCCTGCTGATGGGGGTCGGAATCATGCTGGAACGGGCGGTCAGCATCCATTTCGACGAGATCGATGATCATGAGCTGTCCACCAAGCTGGCCATGATCGGCAGCCTACTGGAACGCACTACATCCGAGCCAGCCCTCCAGACCCTGACACAGCGCCTCGATGACATTCTCGGGAGCCACGACGGGTTGGCTGTCCGGATACGGGAGACCGCGGGCAACCCGCTCTATTCCTTTCGCCCGGAACGCCTCGCTCCGACCCGGCGGGTCGGTACACCTCCGAGTGAACCGCTGACGCGCTGGGAATTGGCTGGCCGTCGATACATCGGTCGCGAAGCGGTGCTGTCCCTGCCCCTGCCCGAACCCTTGCCGGTGCAGATTCTGATCGTACTGGACATTACCCATCATGCCCATTTTCTCACCGAAGTACGCTATCGCTTATGGATCGGCATTGCGCTGGCGGCGCTGGTGGCCACCCTGCTGGGTTGGCTGGTCGCGCGCAAGGGATTGGCGCCGCTGCGGAGAGTGACCGCCACCACCAGCCGACTGTCCGCCGAACGCCTGGGCGAGCGGCTGTCGGAACGCGACTCCCCGGCCGAGATGCTGGAACTGGTGAACGCTTTCAACGGCATGCTGGATCGGCTCGAAACCGATTTCCGCCGGCTCGGCGATTTCTCCGCCGATATCGCCCACGAATTGCGCACCCCGTTATCGAACCTGCTGACCGAAACCCAGGTGGCACTGTCGCGGCCCCGCTCAGCCGACGATTACCGCGAGGTGCTGCATTCCAACCTCGAGGAGTTCGAACGCCTGGCGCGGATGATCGCCGACATGCTGTTTCTCGCCAAGGCCGATCATGGCCTGCTGCCGCGTCCGGCCGAAACAGTCGAGTTGGACGCCGAGGCGCAGGCGTTGGTGGATTTCTACGACGCTCTGGCCGCGGAGAACGGCGTGCGGCTGTTGGTAACGGGAGCCGCCAGAGTACCCGGGGATCGGCTGATGCTGCGCCGGGCATTGTCCAACCTGATCTCGAACGCCCTGCGTCACACCCCGCGCGGCGGTATTATCGAGATCAGCATCGCGCGGGATGCTGGCGGTGCCCGCCTGGCGATCAGCAATCCGGGCGAGACCATACCGCCCGAACAACTCCCCCGATTGTTCGAGCGCTTCCACCGCAGCGGCGCATCCCGGTCCCCCCAAGGGGAGGGCGCCGGGCTGGGACTGGCGATCACCCGCTCGATCATCCAGGCCCACGGTGGCCGGATAGATGTCGAATCGGCCAACGGAATGACCACCTTCACCTTGCAGCTGAAGACGAACTACCCACCGGCGGGCGGTCTGCTATGATGCTATCGGACAGCAAGCGGGAGAGTGGTGTGCGGCGCGAGGCCGGTTTTACATTGATCGAAATCATGGTGGTGGTGGCCATACTCGGCATACTGGCCGCCTTGGTAGTGCCGCGCATCATGGATCGGCCGGACGAGGCGCGCACCGTCAAGGCCCGCAACGACATCCGGGTGCTGGTCAACCAGCTCAATCTGTATCGGCTGGACAATTTCGTCTACCCCTCGACCGACCAGGGGCTGGAAGCCCTGGTCAGCCGTCCCGGTGGCCAACCCGAAGCTCCCAACTGGCGCCAGGGCGGCTATCTGGATCAGTTACCCAGGGATCCCTGGGGGCGTCCTTATCTGTATCTGCACCCCGGCCAGCGCGGTGAATTCGACGTCTATACGCTGGGCGCCAACGGCCAATCAGGTGGCGAGGGTATCAATGCCGTCATCGGCAACTGGAATCTGGACGGCTGAGGCCGGCTTCACCCTGCTCGAGGTGCTGGTCGTCCTGGCCCTGCTGGGCATCATCACCGGCTTGGCCCTGCTGCGCTTGCCAGCGGTTGACGACCAGTCGCGGCTGGATCGGGAAATACGGCGCTTGCAGCGGGTCATGGAATTGCAACAGGAGGCCGCCGTGTTGCTGGGTGAAACGCGTGGCATCCGGTTCACCGAACAGGGCTATACCGCGCTACGGCTCACCGCGCCGAATCAGTGGCGCGAACTCGATGACGACCACACCCTGCCCCCGGGAATACAGCCACGGCTGAGCATCGAAGGCCAGCCGCTGTCCCTGGTTGGCGCCAGCCCCGTTCCTCAGGTGATACTCTGGCCCGACGGCGCGGCGACCGTGTTCCGGGTCGCCCTGCAATCCGGCGGCGCCAGCAGTCGCTTGCAAGGCGATCTGCTCGGCCAGCTCAGCACGCCATGAAGACCACGTATGGCTTCACCCTACTGGAAGTGCTGGTGGCGCTGGCCGTGCTGGCGATCGCGCTGGGTGCCCTGCTGCAAGCCACCAGCGCCAGCAGCGCCACCCAAGCGGAACTGCGCGCGCGTACCATCGCCGGCTGGGTCGCCGACAATGCCTTGGTCGAACTGCGGTTGGGCACGACCTGGCCATCACCCGGCAGCCGTCTCGGCGGCGAGGAAACCATGCTGGGCGCCCGCTGGCGCTGGGACATGGCGGTGCAGGCCACGCCCGATCCGGACCTGCGTCGCCTGGAGGTGACCGTGCGCGACCCTGGCGGCAATCCCGTGGGCATACCCCTGATCGCCTTCCTGGGTCGCCAGCGATGAACCACGAACCCCGCTCCGCGACGCAGGGCTTCACCCTGCTGGAGCTGCTGGTGGCACTGGCGATCTTCGCGGTGATCGGCGCGGCGGCCTACAGCGGACTGGGCAATGTGTTGGCCACCCGCGTGGCCCTGGAGCGCGATAGCGAGCGCATGCAGCGCGTGCAGTCCGCCTTGCTGTGGCTACGCCGCGACACCGAGCAACTGACCGCGCGACCGGTACGCAACATCGCCGGGGAACCGCGACCGGCACTGATCGGCGACAGCCGCGGCCCGGAACTGCTAACGCTTACCCGCAGCGGTCGTGCCAATCCGCTGGACTTACCGCGCTCCTCGCTGGAGCGGCTCGGCTACCGGCTGGAACAGGACCGGCTGCTGCGCCTGAGCTGGCCGGTGCTGGACCGCTCCGACGGTAGTCAACCCCAGTCCACGGTGCTGCTGGATGATATCCGCGGCCTGCGACTGCGGTTTCTGGATCATGGCGGTGCCTGGCACGAGCGCTGGCCGCCAAGCTCCACCAACGCGGCCGAGCGCTTGCCGAAAGCCCTGGAGCTGCGGCTGGAGCTGAACGATTGGGGCGAGCTGCGGCGCCTGTTCCTGCTGCCGGAGGCCGAACTTGGCTGAGCAAGGCGGAGTCGCCCTGATCACGGTGCTGCTGGTGGTGGCCCTGGCCAGCCTGACCGCGACCAGCCTGGCCAGCTTGACGCAGTTCGAGCTGCGCCGCACCGGACTGGTGCTGCAAGAACAGCAGACCCGCTGGTATCTCCAGGGCGCCGAGCAATGGGCGACCCAAGTGCTGGCCCGCAGTGATATCGAGATCGATCATCCAGGCGAGGACTGGGCCCGGGTACTGCCCCCGCTTCCGGTCGATGGCGGCTTCATAGCGGGCGGTCTGAGCGATTTACAGGGACGCTTCAATCTGAACAATCTGATCGCCGATGATGCCGACGATCCCACCCAGCTGGCCTTGTTGCAGCGCCTGCTGGACCGACTGGCCCTGCCGCAGGGCCTGGCCCAGGCCATCGCCGACTGGATCGACGCGGATCGCGAACCGCGTTTTCCGGACGGCGCCGAGGACAGCGACTACCTGGCCCGCGACCCGCCTTATCTGGCCGCCAACCGGCCGCTGGCCAGCATCAGCGAACTGTTGCTGATCCGCGGCTTCGATGGCGTGTCTTATCAGCGATTGGCCCCCCTGGTCACCGCCTTGCCCGAACCGACGCCGATCAACGTCAACACGGCCCCGGTCGAACTGCTCGGTGTTCTGGACTCACGACTGGACGGGGAACTGGCCGGTCGTCTGGACCGCACTCGGCGGGAACGACCTTTCGCCAGCGTGGCCGAATTCATCGCCGCCACCGGACTGGATGGCCTGGAGTTGCCGGAGACGGCCTTGTCCGTGCGCAGCGATTTCTTCCTGCTCGCCGCTGCGGCCGAAATCGGCGCGGCACGGGGTACTCTGCAAAGTCTGCTCTACCGCAACGAGGCTGGACTGGCGCGCAGCCTGCGGCGCAGCTATGGAGACGCGTTGTGAGCCTGCTGCTGGTCCAGCCGCTGGCCGATGGCGGTCTGCGCTGGAGCGACGGCCATGAATCCGGCCACGGCCCGGTGGCCGAACTGGCTGATTTCGCGCGGGATCGCCGGCTGGTGCTGGTGATCGACGGGGAGCGCGTCACCCTGACCCGCGCACAGGCGCCGCGCCGCAACCGCAAGGCCTGGCGCCAGGCCTTGCCGTATGCCCTGGAAGATGGTCTGGCCGAACCGGTCGAGCACCTGCACTTCGCGATCGGCGACCCTGATGCCACGGGTTCCACTCCGGTCATTGTACTCCGTGCCCGGTATCTGCAAGACTGGCTGAACACGCTGCGCGGGGTCGGCCTGAACGTGGTGGCGGCAACCCCGGACCTGCTGTTGCTGCCGCGCCGACCCGGATGCTGGAGCCTGCTGGTCGATGGGCCTCGGATACTGGTGCGCCTGGACGACCACCTCGGTTTTGTCGCCAGCCGAGACACGCTCCCGGTTCTGATGCGGCGTGCCCTACGCGAAGCAGCGCCGGCGGGCGTGGATGTTCGAGGTGAGCTACCGGACCTGGCCGGGCTGGATCTGGACCTGAATCGCCTGGCCCCACCGGCCGAATCCTTGCAGCTGCTGGCCGCCGGCGAGATAACGATAGACCTGCTGCAAGGGTCTTTCCAGCCCGGCGCCGAGCTGCATCGCTGGCTGCGCCCCTGGCATGCCGCGGCCCTGCTGGGTGGCCTGCTGGTGGTCAGCCAGTTGCTGGACCAGATCCTGGAATACCGGGACCTCCAACACCGACAGCAGGAACTGCAAGCCGCCATGGTGCAGGTCTATCGCAGCGCCGTGCCGGATGCGCAACGCATCATCGACCCGCGCGCGCAATTGGCCGGCCATTTGCAGACCCTGGAACGCGTCGGCGGCGACGGCGATCTGCTCGACCTGCTGGCCGCCGGCGGCGCGGTGCTGCACCGTTTTCCGGAGTTGCGCCTGCAAGCCCTGCGCTACCAGCGGGGGCGCCTGGAGCTGGACCTGGAGGGGGGGCAACTGGAAACGCTGGACCGCTTGCAGGATCAGCTGCGCGGCAGTACCCGGCTGGAAGTGCAGTTGCGGGCCAGCATGCGGGAAAATCAGGTGGTCAGCCGATTGACCCTGAGCGGAGCCGGGTCATGAACGACTGGTGGCGGGGTCTGAGTCCGCGTGAACGCCGCCTGCTGGGTGGTGGTGGCGCCCTGGTCCTGAGCCTTGCCCTCTACCTGCTGGTCTGGGAACCCTGGCAGCAGCAGCGGACCGAACTGCGCCACACGGTCGCCGCGCTGCACGCCGACCTGATCTGGATGCGGCAGGCAGCCGCCCGCTTGCCCGCCGCGCAGGGCTCGACTGGCATCGGTACCGGTGCGCAGGGCGTGGCCCTGGCTACCCTGATCGATCGCTCGGTGCGCAGCGCCGGTCTGGATTCGGCATTGCGGCGCATCGAACCGCAGGCCGATGGCAGTCTGCAACTATGGCTGGACAACGCGGGTTTCAGCGATTTACTGGCATGGCTGGATGGTCTGCCGAGCGGTATCGTCCTGAATCAGCTGGAGCTGAGTCGCCGTGCCGGCGACCGGGTCGATGCCCGCCTGCATCTGCAAGGCGGCTGAACATGCTGCGCTGGCCAGGGCTGCTGCTGATCGGCCTGCTTGCTTATAGCGTGTTCGTCACGCTGCGGCTGCCGGTGGCCTGGTGGTTGAACCACTTGCCGGTGCCGACCGAACTGCTGGTCGACAACCCCGTGGGCACCGTGTGGCGCGGCAACGCCACCGGGATCGCCTGGCGGGGCACCGGGCTAGGCGCCCTGGCTTGGCGAATGACGCCGGGTTCCTTGCCATGGGGACGGTTGACCTATCAGCTGCGACTCACGGGCAACGATTACCGACTCGCCACCCACCTCACCCCGAGTTTGGATGGCAGCCTGCGGCTGGACCGGCTGAGCGGTACCCTGCCCTTGCCCCTGCTGGCTCGGTTGAGCGGGCAGGCCCTGATGCTGGACGGTCGCCTGGACCTCGATCTGGACCGGCTCGACCTGGACGACCGGAGCCGACCGACGGAGATCCGCGGCACGTTGCAGCTGCGGCAGGCCACGCTGTACGCCTTGCCCGACCAGCCCGTGGGACCGTTTCTGGCGACCGTCGAAACGGTTGCGCCGACCACCATCGCCGCCAGTATCCAGGATCAGGGCGGACCGGTAGCGTTGAATGCCCGCTTGCAGCTGGAACCGGACGGCGTATATCGTGTCACCGGTCAGCTCGGCGCTCGGCCCGACAGCCCACCGCAACTGACCCGTTGGCTAGCCGCACTGGCCGATGACGGACGACTGGATTTGACCGGGCGTTGGTTTTAACCTTTTCAATCGGGGGTCATGAGATGCGCCATACACAACTGCTGACCATCGGTCTGCTCGCCGCCGCGCTGGTTCTCAAGGGTTGCGCCAGTCCGCCCGAGGCGACGGCACCCGAGCCGGTCATCGAGTTCGCCGACACTGACCTGGTCACTCCCGCCGGCTTGGAGCCGCAAGTGGAATTCTGGCGCAAGGTCTACAGCGAGTGGAGTCTGGGCCAGGCGGTACTGCACGACAACCGTCACCTGCAACTGGTCTATGCGGTGCTGACCCTGCCGGGTCCGGTGAGCGACAACTACACCCGCGAACAGCGCGACCATGTCCAGCAGCAGCGCGAATTCTTGCAGTACCAACTCGAGGATCTGGAACGGCGCCTGCTGGTCGGTCAACCCCTGGACCCCGGCCTGGCTGCGCTGGCCACGCGGATCCGCGACGCGGCCGGCCCCGAAGCCGTCTTCGGCACCG
>CAYMHN010000088.1:0-9817 GCA_964390235.1 uncultured Candidatus Competibacteraceae bacterium | reverse complement strand
GTTCAGCCAGCGGCTGGTGGTGACGACGCGCATCGAGCAACAGTTCGGCGGCGCGCTCCACGGTTACCGAAGGTGGTTGATTCATGGTTCGACTCCTCTGTTTTGAATACCGGGCTACTGATTGATTCTATCGAGGATAGTGTTATGCCCCATCGTATCTTGCTGGGAATGCTCACCCCTTCATCCAACACCGTGCTGGAACCGGTGACCAGCGCAATGCTGGCCGGTCTACCGGAGGCTTCGGCGCATTTCGGCCGCTTCACCGTCAGGGAAATCTCGCTGCGCGACGAGGCCCTGAACCAGTTCGACAACTCGCCCATACTGGCGGCCGCCAGTCTGCTGGCCGATGCCCGGGTACAGGTGATCGGCTGGAACGGCACCTCGGCGGGCTGGCTGGGCTTCGAGGCCGACGAGGCATTGTGCCGGGCGATCACTGAAACCACCGGCATCCCGGCCTGCACCAGCGTGCTGGCCCTGAACGAGACGCTCGGGTTGTACGGTGCGCAACGGATTGGTCTGGTCACCCCCTATCTGCACGACGTCCAGGCCAGAATCGTCGATAACTACACTGCCAGCGGTTTCGAGATCGTCGCCGAACGCCATCTCAACGATCGTGGCAACTTCTCGTTTTCCGAGTTCGACGCCGACACCATACGCCGAATGGTACGCGAAGTCGCCACCAGCCGGCCCGATGCCATCACCACTTTCTGTACCAATCTGCGCGCCGCCCCCCTGGTTGAGGAACTGGAGCAAGAGATCGGCATCCCGATTCTCGACACCATCTCGGTTATCGTCTGGAAGTCGCTCAAGCTGGCCGGCGCCGATCCCGGGCGAGTGCGGGGCTGGGGACGCCTGTTCGCTGATTTGTCCTGAGGAGACCCATGGCATGACCGATTATGATCTGGTGATCCGCAACGCCCGCGCGGTGACCGCCGCGGATACCTGCGACTGCGATATCGGTATCCGCGATGGGCGCATCGTTACTCTGGGCGATGGGCTGGCCGCCGGGCGCGAGGAGATCGACGCCGCCGGCCGCCCGGTGCTGCCCGGTGGTATCGACGCCCACTGTCATCTGGACCAGCCCATGAATGATGGCACGGTGATGGCCGATGATTTCGAATCCGGCACCCGCTCGGCGGCCTGCGGTGGCACCACCACGGTGCTCCCCTTCGCCGCCCAGGCCAAGGGACAGAGCCTGCGCGATGCCGTGGACGATTATCACCGCCGCGCCGACGGCAAGGCGCTGATCGACTATGCCTTCCATCTGATCATCGCCGATCCCACCGAATCGGTACTCAGCCAGGAACTGCCGCTGCTGATCCGGGAAGGCTATACCTCGTTCAAGATCTACATGACCTACGACGACCTCAAGCTGGATGATCGTCAGATCCTGGACGTGCTGGCGGTGGCCCGGCGCGACGGCGCCATGACCATGATCCACGCCGAGAACGCCGACTGCATAGCCTGGTTGACCGAGCGCCTGGAAGCCGCCGGTCATACCGCGCCGCGCTACCATGCGACGTCCCGGCCGGGACCGGTCGAGCGCGAGGCCACCCACCGCGCCGTGACTCTGGCCGAACTGGTCGATGTGCCGATCCTGATCGTGCATGTCTCGGGTGCCGAGGCGGTCGAGCAGATCCGCTGGGCCCAGGGCCGGGGCCTGCGCATCTACGCCGAGACCTGTCCGCAGTATCTGTTCCTGAGCACCGCGGACCTGGAAACCCCCGGCTTCGAGGCCGCCAAGTGCGTCTGCAGCCCGCCGCCGCGTGATCCAGCCAATCAGCAGGTGATCTGGGACGGGCTGGAGAGCGGCGTGTTCCAGGTGTTCTCCTCGGATCATGCACCGTTTCGCTTCGACGACCCCAAGGGCAAGAAGGCACGCGGTGAGGACGCCTCGTTCCGCTACATCCCCAACGGTATCCCCGGTCTGGAAACCCGGCTGCCGCTGCTGTTCTCGGCCGGTGTCCAGGGCGGGCGCATCGATATCAATCGCTTCGTGGCCCTGACCGCCACCAACCCGGCCAGGATCTACGGCCTGTATCCGCGCAAGGGCACGATCGCCATCGGCAGTGACGCCGATCTGGTGATCTGGGACCCGGAGCGTACCGCCACCATCCGCAACGCCGATCTGCACCATGCCGTCGACTACACCCCTTACGAGGGCATGGCGGTCACCGGCTGGCCGGCCATTACGGTATCGCGCGGCGAGATCGTGTATCGCAACGGTCAACCGCTGGACGCGCCGGGCCGCGGCCGGTTCCTGCGCTGTGCATCGCCCGAACCGGCGCGACCCAAGGGGCGTGCGGTCGTTCCGTAAGACACCGAACAAAACTCACGCTGCCCGCCCGGGTTATGCGAGAGGCACGATTTCAGGCTTTCAACCAAACGCCAGCCGTGGCAACCACAAGGCCATCTCCGGAAACCACCACAGCAGCACGACCATCAGGAACATGATACCGAGGAAGGGCAGCACACCGATGATCACGTCGGTGATCAGTCCCTCCTTGCGCACGCCCTGCACGACATAGAGATTCATGCCCACCGGCGGCGTGATCAGTGCCAGCTCCGCCATGACCACCAGGTAGATGCCGAACCAGACCGGATCGATGCCCATGGCCACCACCAGCGGGAATACGATGGGAATGGTCGCGACGATCATCGCCAGAGCATCCAGAAAGCAGCCGAGAATCAGATAGAACACTGTCAGGATCACGATCAGCATCAACGGCGAGGTACCCATATCGGAGACCAGTGCGGTTAGTGCCTGCGGCACGCCCATCAGACCGAGCACGAAGGTGAGAAAGAAGGCGCTGACCGCGATCAGCATGATCATGGCGGTGATCGAGACCGTGGCAACCAGGCACTGGTGCAGCATCCTGAACGACAGCGTGCGGTTGAACACGCACAGCAGCAGTGAAACTACCACTCCGAGCGCTGCCGATTCGGTGGGCGTGGCCCAGCCCAGATAGATACTGCCCATCACCAGCAGGAGCACGAGCAGGGGCGGCATCAGGGACAGCAGCCGCCGCAGGCGCTCGGCGAGCGGCGCTCGCGTCTCGACCGTCCCGGCGAAGGACGGCCGCCACAGGCAGGCGATGACGATGGCCAGCATGAATAGCAGCGTCAACACCAGCCCCGGGATGACGCCCGCGATGTACAGGCGGCCGACCGAGGTATCGGTCATGGCGCCGTAGATGATCATGTTGATGCTGGGCGGGATCAGGATGCCGAGCGTGGCTCCCGCAGCGATGGTGCCGAGCACCAGACGCTGATTGTACTGGCGCTCCTTGAAGGCCGGCAGCGCCACCGTGCCGATGGTCGCGGCGGTGGCCACCGAGGAGCCGGACACCGCGGCGAACAGTGCCGAAGTGCCGATATTGGTGTGCAGCAAACCGCCGGGCAAGGGATTCAGCCAATCGGCCAGCGATTCGTACATGCGGTCGGTGAAACCGCCCCGCACCAGGAGTTCGCCGAGCAGCACGAACAGCGGGATCGCCACCAGAATGAAATTATTGGTCGCACTCCAGTACTGGGTGCCGAACTCCAGCGTGGCCGGCATGCCGAGGTAGAGCACGGAGCCGAGGATGCTGATCGCGAACATCACGAAGGCCACATGCAGGCCCAGCGCCATCAGTCCGATCAGCAGGGCAAAGCCGATCAGGGCGATATCGGCGTCGATCATGGTTGCTTTCCTTTTTCCATGGCGTCGGTCTGGGCATCGCGTTCGGCCAGCGCGGTGAGTTCGGCTTCCAGATCGTCCTGGGTACTTTTCGGGCCATAGTGAAGGTTCAACTCGGGCTTTCCGCGAACCAGCAGCCACAGCGCATGCGCGGCGTAGGCAACACCGATGAGCGCGAACAGCGCCAGACCGAGCAGCCAGATACTCTGCGGCTGCCACAGCGGCGTCCGCAGGGGGTTGGTGGCGATGCTCTGAAACTCGATGCTTTCCATCAGCACCACGCTGCCACGCCAGACGGCAAACACCGCGAACCCGGCCAGTGTGACCATGGCCAGGGTGTTGAGCACCCGCTGCCAGCTTGTCGGCATCCGCACCAGGAACACGTCAACCCGGACATGACCGCGCAAGGCCATGGTGTAGGATGCGCCAATGGCCGCGGTGATGGCCAGCACATAACCGCCGATGTCGTCGACGCCCTGCAAGGAGAAAGCGAACAGCTTGCGGCCGATGATTTCGACGGTGATGGCGATCGATAACAGCAATATGCCGTAACCGCATAGAATCGCGATCATCCGGGCAACCGGCTCGACGATTCGGGTAATGGGATTTTCCATGACAGACTCCTCCGCGATCCCGCCTGTCGGATGGCGCCGACAGGCGAGTGGCTGTGATTTACTCGATCGTATAGCCGCGCGCTTGGCCGACCGTGGCATTCCAGGTGGCGATGCAATCGGCATTGACCCGGCTGCATGTCTCTTTCCACAGCGGCAGCACCACGGCGGACACGGCGTCTTTCACCTGTTGTGCGGCTTCGTCCGAGACCGGCACCAGGGTCATGTTGAACTTGGTGCCCTCGGTGCACGGCTCCTGGCCGATATTGCAGTTGATGGCATCGTCATTGGCCGTCACGGCCAGTTCCCACATCTGGTCTTCCATTGCCTTGAACTCGGCGAGCAGCTTCTCCTGCGCCTCGGGCGTGAACCGGTTCCAGTAATCCAGATTCATGAAATGTCCCTGCACCGAACCCGATACCGAGAGTGGGAAGAAGTGCGTGGTCACCTCGGGCCACTTGCCGGTATTGCCCGAGGTCGGCGAAGTCACGGCGCAGTCGGCCACACCGCGTTGCAGGGAAGGATAGACTTCCGAGAACTGCAAGGTGATGGGCGTACCGCCCAGATGCTGGATAAGCGCCGCCATCGAAGGCGTGAAGCTGCGGATTTTCAGGCCTTCGAAATCCTTGACCGACTGTATGGCTTTATTGCAGTAAAAAACCTGAGGTCCGAACGGCCACAAGGTCAGGATCTTGGCCCTGAAGCGCTGCTGCAGGCGCTGATCGAAGGCGTCACGATAAGCATCCACGGCCTGGCGCAGATCGTCCATATTGGTCGATACCCCGATCAGATCGATCCCCTCGAAGGTCGGATCGTCGCGCGAGGCCATGCCGATCTGCACCGACATCACGTCGAAGGTCCCGGAGCGCAGCAGTCTCAGCGCATCGTCCGCCTTGACGTTGACCACGTCCATGGGATTGTAGTTGATACGCATCTCCAGGCCGGTGGCCTCGGGCAGGCCGACGAAAAACGGCCGCTCGATGCCTTCTACATGCTTGATATTCGAGGAGAAGTTTCCGGCGATACGCATCGAACCGGGATTGTCCGCCTGGCTGGCGAAGGGGGCGACGGCGAGCACCAGAGCGGCGCCAAGGGTGAGAGCGGATTTCATGTGTTTCCTCCTGATTACAGTGGGTTGATCAACGGGGACATCATCACGCGCCGGGGCAGCCGCGGCTGAAACCGACAGCGCGTGCACAGGCTGTTGAGCGGTGTTGTGGATCGGGAACGAATATGTGGTGGCCATTTCGGTGACGGGTCCGTGCATGTTGGTGGTGCACTTGCTCGACATTGAAGCAGATTTAAAAAGTTTAAAAATCATTTTTATTGTATACTGCACCTGTAAAATATATAATTAAGCGAGTTTTATTTTTAATTTTTATTTGATTTATAAGGGTTTTTATTTAAAATTCTTGTATACAATAAAATTGCGATTCGGCCCTTGAATCGATGCTAGACAGACCACCAAGACGTTCTCAGCAAATAGCGCGCCAACGCCGGTCGACGCCCAGCGCCGACCGCATCCATGCGCTCATCGAGGAGGCGATCTTGGAGCATCGGCTGCCACCAGGGACGCAACTGGTGGAGGAACGCCTGGGGCGAATCTTCGGCGTGAGCCGGACCAAGATACGCCAGGCCATCGGCAAGCTTGCCCACGACCGGATTGTCACGGTCATTCCCAAGCGCGGCGCGTTCGTGAGCAGTCTCAGCCCGGACGAAGCCCATGCGGTATTCGACGCCAGGCGGCTGATCGAACCCGAATTGATCCGTCGGGTGGCGCGCGATGCGACACCGTGGCAGATCGCGCGCTTGCGTGCCCACGGGCAAAGGGAAGCGGCCGCCAGCCTGGCGCAGGATCGACGCGCCGTGATTGTGCTATCGGGCGAATTTCACCAGCTCATTGCCGACATGGCGGGCAATCCATTTCTGGCTCGCACCCTGCGCGAACTGGAATCCCTCACCAGCCTGATCATCACGCTTTACGAGGCACCGGCCATGCCGGTCTGTTCTTGCGACGCGCACAGCGAACTGCTGGAGCGGATCGAAACACACGATGCCGAAGGCGCGGCTGACGAGATGCTGCGCCACCTGGATCGGATTGAACAGGGGCTCGGTCTGGCCTCCACGGAAACCGGGAAACCGCGGCTGGAAGAGATCTTCACCCGGTGAGCGCCGGGCGCCATCCACACTTTGAACGATTAAGAAGGCTAGCCATGCGCATCCTGCTGGTCAACTCGAACACCTCGCCCTTCGTGACCGGGAAAGTGGCCGCCGAAGCACGGGCGGTCGCCGCGCCGGAAACCGAGATCATCGCCGTCACCGGCCAATTCGGAGCGCGTGTCATCGCCACTCGCAGCGAAAACGCCATTGCCGAACACTCCACTATCGCGCTGGTCGCCGAGCATTCGCCGGGTTGCGATGCGGTCGTGATCGCGGTGTCTTACGATACCGGTCTGCGGGCCGCCCGCGAATTGCTGGCTATCCCGGTGGTCGGCATGACCGAAGCGGCGCTGCTCACCGGCTGCATGCTGGGCGGCGGGATCGGCATCGTGGTGTTCGGCCGGCGCGTGCTGCCGATGTATCGGGAACTCGTCGCCGCTCATGGCTTGCGCGATCGTGTCGCCGGCTGGCGTGTCGTCGAGAGCGATGCCCCATATTCGGAAGGGGATCAGTCTGATGTGGATGAACGACTGGCAGCCGCAGCCAACGATCTCGTCGAGCGTGATTATGCCGAAGTGGTGCTGCTTTCCGGCGCCGTGATGGCCGGCGTGCCGCGGCGCCTGCAAGCGCGGGTGCCCGTACCGCTGCTCGACGGAATCGGCTGTGGCATCCGCCAGGCGGAACTGCTGGTCCGGCTCGGCGTACCCAAACCGGGCACCGGCAGCTACGCGGCCCCGACCGGGCGTGAACTGATCAATCTTGCCGCACCGATAACCGACGCGTTCCGCAATCCCCGCGCATGATGGAGGCTGCCCATGCACCAATTACTCGGCGCTCGGTGTTCGGTCGACCGCAATCCGGTAACACGGCTCGTACTCCGTCCCAGGCAGCTTCATCCGCTGCTGTTCGACAAAGGCCGCTAGCAACTCGTCCAGGGCCCGCATGATCTCCGGTTCGCCCCGGATCTGGAACGGACCCTGCTGTTCGATGGCCCGGATGCCGTCCTCCTTGACGTTGCCGGCGACGATGCCGGAAAAGGCGCGGCGCAGATCGGCGGCCAAGTGGTGGCGCTCGCGGCCGCGGTCCAGCCTTAGGGCCGCCATGCTGGTATGGGTGGCCTGGAACGGCTGCTGGAACTCGGAGCGGATCACCAGTCCCCAGTTGAAGAAGAAGGCATCGCGGGTCTGCTTGCGGTGTTCGCGTACCGTCGCCACCCCCTCGGCCATCATGCGGCCCACGGTGCGCTGATCGTCGATCACGATCCGGTAGCGGCGGGTGGCCTCGTCGCCCAGGGTCAGGCGCAGAAAGCGGTCGATCTGCTCGAAATAGCCGGTCGCCGACTCGGGTCCGGTGAACACCAGCGGCAGCGGCGAAGCGGCGTTGTTCGGATGCAGCAGGATGCCCAGCAGGTAGAGGATCTCCTCGGCGGTGCCGACCCCGCCGGGAAACACCACGATGCCGTGGGCCATGCGGACGAAGGCTTCCAGCCGTTTCTCGATGTCCGGCATGATCACCAGATGGTTGACGATGGGGTTGGGCGGCTCGGCGGCGATGATGCCGGGTTCGGTGACCCCGAGGTAGCGGTTGTGACCGCGACGCTGCTTGGCATGGCCGATGGTGGCGCCCTTCATCGGCCCCTTCATGGCGCCGGGACCGCAGCCGGTGCAGATGTCCAGACCGCGCAGGCCCAACTCATAGCCGACCTTCTTGGTGTAGTTGTATTCCTCGCGCGGGATCGAGTGCCCGCCCCAGCAGACCACCAGATTCGGATCGACCCGGGGTTGCAGCACCCGCGCATTGCGCAGGATCTCGAACACCGCGTTGGTGATGCCCTCGCCGCTTTCCAGCATGAAGCGCCCGGCCCGGATCTGGGTGCCGACATAGACGATGTCGCGCACCACCGCGAATAGCAGCTCGTTGATGCCGCGAATCATGCGCCCGTCGACGAAGGCCTGGGCCGGGGCCTTGCGTAGCTCCAGCCACAGGCCACGGTCGTGCTGCTGCACCTCGATGTCGAAGTCGGCGTAGCGGTCGAACAAGGCCAGGGCATCGTCGCTGTAAGCGCCGCTGGTCAGCACCGCCAGGGCGCAGCGGCGCAGCAGCTCCTTCAGTCCGCCTTGCGAGGCATCGCGCAGCTGCGCGACCTCGGCGCGGGACAGCATGTCCAGTCCGTCCAGCGGGGTGATGCGACCATCGACGGTAGGGGGGCGGGTCATGGGACTACTCCTCGGTATCGGGTAACAGTCGCAGCCGGTGCTGGGTCGGACCAGGCAGCAGGGGTGATGGCTCGCCCCGCACCCAGGCCGCGTGGCCGGCACGATAATAAGGCGACAGCGGATGTCCGCTTTGACCGCCCGGCATGTGGAAAATGCCTTGCTCCTCGCGACCCGGCGCCACCACCAGACGTTGCGAGGCGCCCTGTGCCGTACCCTGCACCCGAGGCATGAAGATGCCACCGGGCAACGGCTGGGCCGGCATGTCCAGCCAGCGACCCGGCAAGGGCAGGGCCGGACTCAGCGGGTGTCGCATGCGCAGGGTATTGCGCTCGCCCCAGCGGCGGTCACTCAGTTTACGCCCATCGGCGGTCAAATCCGCGATCACCTGATCGACCGCCGCCAGTAGCAGCGTCCGCCAGTCCGGATACTCGGAATTCAGCCAATGCGGCGGGCGCTGCTCGACCAGGGTCCAAAGCGGTGCCTCGCGCTGACGGATCAGTCCGTAGTTGAACCGTGGGTCGAACTGGCTCAGCCAGCGGTTGAGCGGTTCGAAAACCCGCGCGGCGACCGCCTCCCGAAACTCGTGCACCAGCCGGTAACCCACGGCATCGACGCTGGCCCGGCCGTCCCAGTCCGCCACCAGCCGGCGCAGTTCATCACGCTCGGGGGCCAGGGCCAATGCAGCCTCATCCAGCAGCCCCAGCAGCAGCTCGCGCCAGCGCTGGAAGAACAGCGCCCGGTCGTCGAGCTGCACGGCCAGCATGGTCGCCTCGTCGGCATGCTCCAGCGCCCGCAGTCGGTCCCGGATCTGGCGGGCCCGGGCGGCCGTGGGATAGGCGCTGAAACCCAATCGGCTCAGCGCCTCGCCGTCCAGCTTGCGCTGGTTGGCCGACCAGATACGCCCCTCCTCGGGATCGATCAAACGCGGATATCGGTCGGCTGCCAGCCAGCCGCGCCAGCATGCCATCCGCCAGGAATGGGGATAACGGCCGGAACACTCATCGTGACCGGGCATGGCACCGCGCTCGGGGATGGGTCCGGCGATGGTCCAGCCGATCCGGCCGGTGGTATCGGCCAGTACGATGTTCAGCGAGGGCAGACCGGCGCGGGCGGCCAGTTCCAGTCCGGCGGCCACGGTGTCGCCGCGCTCC
>CAYMHN010000087.1:0-9837 GCA_964390235.1 uncultured Candidatus Competibacteraceae bacterium | reverse complement strand
TGCGGCCGCCGGATTTCCACATCGCCCTGTTCGGCGCCGGCCATGTCGGCCGGGCCCTGGTGCAAGTCCTGTCCGGCCTGCCCTGCCGGATTCACTGGATCGACACCCGTGAACAGGAATTCCCGGAACAACTGCCCGGCAACGTCGAGCGCATCGTCAGCGACGCGCCCGACCTGGAGGTGGACGATCTGCCCGCTGGCGGCTATCTCCTGGTGATGACCCATAGCCACCCGCTGGACGAGGCGATCTGCGAACGCGCCATGAAACTCGGCCGGCACCGCTATCTGGGCCTGATCGGCTCGCAATCCAAGCTGGCCCGGTTCAAGAAACGCTGGCGGCTACACGGTGTCCCGGAGACCGCCATCGCCACCCTCACCTGCCCGATCGGCATACCCGGCATCAGCGGCAAGCACCCGAGCGAGATCGCCATCGCCGTCGCCGCCCAACTGTTGCGGATACGCGAGCAGACCGCCGCGACGGCCCCGACCGGCTGATAGCGCTGTTCGTATCAACAGGCTTACCCTCATCTGTGCGATACCGCACAGACTTCATCCGGCCTCAAGTTCAAACTTCTGCATTGTGAGCGTCGGGTATCGAATACGGCGCTCCGGGTCATCAGTCAACCGACATTACGAGGACAGCATCATGAACAAAGATCAAGTCAAAGGCCGTGCCGAACAAGCGAAAGGCAAAGTCAAGGAAGTCGCCGGCAAGGCCGTCGGCAACAAGGAATTGGAACAAGAAGGAAAGATTCAGAATACCGGCGGCAAAATTCGGGCCGGCTATGGTGATGTGAAGGAAGAAATCAAGAAATCCATCTGAAGCCGGTCATCACCGAACGCCAGCTTGAGTCCCGATGGGCTAGCCGGTCGCACGGCTAGCCCAACGCATGTCGGAAATCCGTATTTATCGGAAATCCAAGGTATTTCCACATCAGCAGGAAGTAACTCTCATGCTCATCCGGGTTGGGTACGACATCATCTTCGAGCATCCAGCGCCAACGCCGATTATCGCGATGCTTTACCTCCACCCTTCAGGCAGGCAGGTAATCCGCCGGGGTGAACATCTGCTGGTCGAACCCCGGGTGCTGGTCAACGAATACATCGATGCGTTCGGCAATCGCTGCGGGCGTCTGCTAGCCCCGGCCGGCCGGATGCGATTCTGGAATGATGCGGTAGTCGAGGACAGTGGCCAGCCGGACACCTGGAATCCCGCCGCTGAACAGCATGAAATCCATGATTTGCCAGATACGACGTTGAACTTCCTGATGCCGAGCCGCTATTGCGAAGTGGATCGAATGGTGGATATCGCCTGGCAGCTGTTCAGTACCGTACCGAAAGGTTGGGCGCGCGTACAAGCCATCTGTGATTTCGTGCATAAGCACATCAGCTTCGATTACTTGCAGGCCAGAAATACGCGGACCGCTTACGAGGCTTACCAGGAGCAGGTCGGCGTCTGCCGCGACTTCGCCCACCTGGGGATCACGTTCTGTCGTTGTCTGAACATCCCCGCCCGCTACTGCACCGGGTATCTCGGCGATATCGGGGTGCCACCATCACCGGACCCGATGGATTTCAGTGCATGGTTCGAGGCCTATGTGGGTGGGCGTTGGTACGCTTTTGATCCCCGGAGCAACACGCCGCGCATCGGCCGGATTCTGATGGCCTATGGTCACGACGCCGCCGATGTGGCACTGCTGACGTCATTCGGCCCCAGTCGGCTGGAGCAGTTCACCGTGTGGACCGACGAAGTGGGCGAGGAGACATTGGCGAGATGACCTGGCATCTACATCGGAGCGCGTTGCACCAGGCGGCGGATATGCCGAACGCCGAGCGCGGCAATGACGACGACGATGGGAATCGCGGCCCCGGTTACGATATCCGGATTGACCGCCACACCCGACGCCTTCATAGCCTTGGCGCCATAACCCACCAACCCGACCACATAATAGCTGATCGCCGCTACCGACAATCCTTCCACCGTCTCTTGCAGACGCAGCTGCAACTTCGCCCGCCTCGCCGTCGTGCTGAGGATTACCTGGTTCTGCCGTTGCAGGGTGACATCGACCCGCGTTCGCAATAGTTCGCTGGCGCGACTGATCCGCTCCGACAGGCTCTCCTGCAACCTGGCCACGGTTTCGCAGGTCTGCATCGCCGGAAGGAGGCGTCGCTCGACGAAGTCACGCAAGGTCGGCAGGCCTTCCAAACGCACTTCCCGCAAATCCGCGATCCGCCGCTCCACCAACTCGTGGTAGGCACGTGTGGCGCAGATCCGGTAAAGAGTGGACGAAATCGTGCTCTCGATGGTGGCCGCGAGCCGGGTGAGTCGGTCGAGCAGGGCCGGTTCGTCTTCGCTCTCGACCGCTGTCATCTCGTTGATAAGCGCAGCGAGTTGCCGGTCGGCATCCACCAGCACCGGCATGGTGGCCCGTGCCAAGGGAAACGTGAGCAGCGCTCTCATCAGATAGGTTTCTATCTCCAGCAAGCGCTGTACCATGCGTCCCGCCTGGCGAGGAGTGAGGCTCACATCGTCGATCAGAAAGCGACTGAACCCGTCCGCATGGATGCGGAAGTCCGCGACCACGCTGGCGACGCCGTCGCCGACCCGCGAGCCGTTGATCGGGTTGCCGTCGAACCATGCGGTCAGTTCCTCGATGGAGGACGCCTTCTCGGGTGTCGGGCGCAACGCCACGTGCGCCGCCACCAGCACCTGCCCCGGCAGGCTTTCCAGCCAGTCTTGCGGGACACTCGCGATGACCGGCTCCGCGAAGGGATCGTCGAAGTCACCCTGACGGAAGAAGGTGTAGCTATTGCACTCGGTACGCCGCTCCCATTTGAGGCGAAACAAGCCCAGATCGACCTGGAAGTGGTTGAGGTCCGCCGCCGGGGCAGGCACACCATAGCGCGTGCACAGCTCGACGATGCGCTCGTACTCGGCTTCCCGGTTGGAAGGATCGGTGGCGAGGGCCAGATACGATGCCTGCTCCGGGATGTTGAGCGCTTCCGGAGGACGCGCGTGCAACTCGTAGTTTAGCGCGAAGCGTTGCGGGTGATTGACCGGAATTGCCATGCTATTTTTTCACAGCCATCACGCTATCCCGGTTCATAAGATGAAATCCACGAAAGACTCTACCCCACCTGCTCATTGGTCAGTGCAAGATTAGTCGTACGATCAGGCACGGTCAGTGCGGTAGCGTACAGACGGTGGTCTGAGTTGGAGGCCTATCATGGACAAGATTATGCTGCTGCTGACCGGATCAACGTATGATGCAACTCGGCCTGTTCGATCCCCCCTGGTGGGGTTATGTGCTGGTCACGCTGGGACTGACCCACGTCACCATCGCGTCGGTAACGATCTTTCTCCACCGCCACCAAGCACACCGCACGCTGACCTTGCATCCCATAGCCAGCCATTTCTTCCGCTTCTGGCTGTGGCTGACCACCGGGATCGTCACCAAGGAATGGGTGGCGATCCACCGCAAGCACCATGCCTGCTGCGAAACCTCGAAAGACCCCCACAGCCCGCGGTTCCATGGCATCCGGAAAGTGCTGTTCGAGGGCACCGAACTCTACCGACTGGAAGCCGCAAACGCCGCAACGCTCGAGAAATACGGCCACGGCACGCCCACCGACCGGATCGAGCGCAAGCTGTACGCGAAGTACTCCTGGCTCGGCATCGGTCTGATGCTGGGGATCGACCTCGCCCTGTTCGGTCCGATCGGACTCACCATCTGGGCGGTGCAGATGCTGTGGATCCCGTTCTTCGCCGCGGGTGTGATCAACGGCATCGGCCACTATTGGGGCTACCGCTGTTTCGCGCCGAACGACGCCTCCAGGAATATCGTGCCATGGGGCATCCTGATCGGCGGCGAGGAATTGCACAACAACCACCACGCGTATGCGGCCTCGGCCAGACTGTCCAACCAGTGGTGGGAATTCGACATCGGCTGGATGTACATTCGCATCCTGGAGAGGCTGCGCCTGGCGAAGGTGCGCAAGGTCGCCCCCGGGATCCACTACAATCCATCCAAGACCCGCTGCGACATCGACACCCTGCAGGCGGTCATTACCCACCGCTACGCCGTGCTGGCCAAGTTCGCCAGATCCCTGCGTTGGACCGCCGCGCAGGAAATCCGCAAGCTGCGGGCCAGTGTGATCCCCGAATTGAAGGGCTCCAAGGCGTTGCACGCGGTAAAGCACGGATTGCGCGGGGATGTGGGGGAATTACCGGAGACGGAACGCGCAGTCCTTGATCTGGCATTGCGTTCCAGTACGGTGTTGAGCACCATTTACTCGATGCGCGGGGATCTCATCGCCCTCTGGAGTCGATCCACCGCCTCGAAAGAGCAACTGGTAAAGCAGTTGGAGGACTGGTGTCGGCGGGCCGAGGACAGCGGCATCGGCGCACTGCGAGAATTTTCCCGAACGCTGCGCTGTTACGACTGACAGGCCCAAGAGTTTGGCGGACTGAAGCTCGGGAACCATCCCGCCGAGAGTTCGCCCCTCCTCAACCGGCCTGGTCGGCGCTGTACTGGCCGGTGATACGCCGATGTATGTGCGACCATGACATGCCGATGGCCAGGACGGTTGCCAACCCCACCAGGCCCATCCATACCCAGAACGTACCCTTTTCGATCAGGCCGCCGAGCAGACCGGCCTCGAACAGCACCCACAGCATCCCCCCGAGTAGCGCAACCACCAGCGCGGCCCCGAGCACGCCCAGCGAGCGCAGCGTGGCGCGAATATACATCACGTAAGCCCCCAGCAGCATGATTCCCAGCAGCAGCTGTAACGCATGGAAGGCCATGCTGGTAGCGGATGAATCGGTAAGCGTGCCGTAGACCCAATGCGTGTAGGAATACCACGGGTTGTAAGTCACCAGCACCAGCACCAGCGCCAGCACCCAGCGCACGAAAAAGTGCGTGATGGCGAAACGGGGGGTAGCTCTCGCGGACATGACACTCTCCAGTTGATGATAGAAACCGCCGCGCAGTCCCGTGCGGGTTGCGCGGCGGTCCGTCAGCGATGCTCTACCGCCTTAAAACGTGAGCCCCGCCGCATCGACGCTCTTGACGCCGCGCAAGGATTCCACAAGCGCGATGGCCTGGTTGCGCTCCGCCTCGCCGTGCACCTTGCCGGTCAGCACGACGACGCCGTCGGTGGTGGTGACCGAGATATCCCCGGCGGTAATATCGCCCGACCACATGAACGAGGACTTCACCTTGGTCGTGATCCAGCTGTCGGTGATGAACTCTCCCGTGTCTTCGGCCGCTTCCTTGACGGTATCCACGACGGTCTCAGTGGTATCGATGGTGGTATCGATGGCGCTATCGACCGCGCCCGGTTCGCCGTCGGTGACTTCCAGCTGATTATCCACCGACACTACCCCGCGGGTGCTCTGCGCCAGTCGCTCGGCGAGCGCCTTCGCCTCCTCGCTGGAGGCCGTGCCCTGCAATGTCACCTGGCCCGATTGCGTATCCACGTTGGTGGTCATACCTTCGGCATGCTTGCTCCACAACAGCTTCGACTTCACCACCGCGGTGATCGTGGCGTCATCGATCACTTCGCCAAAACTGCGCCCTTCCGCGCGCTCCGGAGCGACGTAGTCATCCTCGACCACGATCTGGTTGTCCACTTCATCGATGCCGCTGACGCTCCGCGCGATCTGCTCGGCCAGCATTTTCTCGATGTCATCCCCCACGGTTCCGGTCAGCGTGGCCTTGCCGTCCTGCACCGCCACCTCGATATCGCTGGCGTTCAGAGTAGGATTGAGGTCGTAGGTCGTCGAGATCCGCGTGCCCAGCCGGGCATCGATGACCTCCGGGGAGGTCATGTCTTGGGCGATCGCGCCGCTCATCGCGGTGATCGCCAGCGCGATGCTTGATGCAAGTAGTAACTTGCGAGGGTGCATGTACATATGGTTTCTCCATTCCGAATAAGAGTTGATACCGGTTGCGGGCCGTCGCAGGACGGTTCCCGACCTTATCCGCGCCCCACGAAATCGTGAGGCGCTGGAGATATCACCATAGCCGGCAATGAGAACCGCGTCAGTGCGCTACCGCACAGAGCAGGACCCTGGCCGATCGCTTTTACCGGCTCCTGGATTGACAGCACGGCGTTTTCAGGTACTCTGCCCTCCATTAGGATGTTTAATAGATGGTAATCGGGTAATCATGAGCCTACATCCTTTACGTTCCAAAGCGGGTGAAACCGAAAAGATCACCATCAACCTGGGGTTCGTCGACCTGGGGCAGATCGACTTGCTGGTGCAGGAAGGGTTTTATTCGAACCGTTCGGACTTTATTCGCACCGCGATCCGCAACCAACTGACCACCCATGCCGAGGTGGTCAAGAAATCCGTGACCCGTCACACCTTGGATCTCGGGTTACGGCATTACACCCGCGACGATCTCGAAGCGGTACGGGCGGCCGGTGAGCAGCTACGGATCCATGTGCTGGGCCTGGCCAGCATTGCCGACGATGTGACACCCGAACTCGCCCGGGCGACCATCGACTCCATCGTCGTGCTGGGTGTCTTGCATGCCAGTGCGGCCGTCAAGGCCGCTCTTGCCGACCGTATCCGCTAATGGCGCAGTGCTGACTCCGGGCCGCGGGCGGGAACCCTTCGATTCCCGCCCGCGGCCGGATAGCCGGCGTGGTGACGCGCGACGTGTCAGTTTTTGATCATCCAGCCTTGATCGGAACGCTCCCAGTTCGGCATCGCGTCCAGTTCCTCGCGAGTCTGGTTCAGCATGATCTCGTCATCGTCCCCGCCAACGGCCAGATGATCCAATTCGATCACCACGGACTTGGCGCCGAAGCCGAGGAAGCCGCCGACATCGATGACCGCGCGATCTATGGTGTTATCCGCTCCGATCAGCAAGTCGCTCACCGAGCCGACGCTCTCACCGGACGAGTCGACGACGTCCATGCCGATCAGCTCGTCGGTGGTCATGCCAGTCATAACCGCGCCCGTGAACGGCTCGGCGCTGGTCCCGACCGACGGTGTCACGCCACCCGGTTCATCGGCCGCCATGTCCGTAACCGGGGTCGTCGCGTCGTCCTCGGCGAGATCGTCGGACTGCTCGCCGGCCTGGGCGACACCCGTGTCCGGAGTCATCGTGTCGTCCTCGGCGAGGCCGTCGGCCTGTTCGCCGGCCTGAACCTCCTGGTCCTGTAGCACGCCGGCCTGACCCTGCTGCAAGGTCGGAACCTGCGTCGCATCCGGCTTCGCCTCCTGGGTAAGCGCGGTTCCGGTTAACAATGTGCCGGAAAGTCCGAACAGGACGGTCATAACGGTAGTGATGTTTTTGGTACGCATCGCATTCTCCTGAGTGAGCTGATGGTTGGTAATGGGCACCATCGTCCCACAAGCAGGTTAGTTGCATCACCGAGTGCAGTCGGTGCGCTAGCCCACACATGGCCGGCCACTTCGGACGTTCACTCCGCGACGCTATGTGCGCTGGCGCACAGACTGCGCGTCGCTTTGCGCCGATTCTAGGCAAGGCGAGGGCCGAAACCGCGGATACGACGCAGCGGCTGATCATCGACATTCACCATCAGGAGACCATCATGAGCATGGGTCAAGTCCAAGACCGAACCGAACCGGCGGGAGGAAGTGACGTCAAGCGAGTCACCGACCCACTCGGCGGCAAGCAAAACCGGGCAGCACCGGGCGGGACCGAGTCCGCTGACGAGTTGAACAAGGAACCGACGATCTGGCAGGCAAGCCCGTCTCAATGGACCAAACTCGGAGTCTATCTGCTAAGCCTTGTGCTGGCCGTTGGGATCGTGGCGTTCGGGATCGTTTATTTTATTCCCTGGCTAGGGTTGTTGCTGATCATCCCGGCGGCCATTGCCGGATGGACCTATCTCGACGCCCGCGCGCGCGTCTATGAACTCACCACCGAGCGGCTCCGTTTCTACAGCGGGGTGTTCAACCGCAACATCGACGAAATCGAGCTGTACCGGATCAAGGACTTCACCATCGATAAACCCTTGCATCTTCGGATCGTAGATCTGGGAAACGTGCACCTGGTTACTTCGGACCGCTCTCGGCCGACCGCCGAGCTGCACGGTATCAACGACGTGGCTCAGGTTCGTGATCAACTCCGCCACCAGGTGGAACTGGTCCGTGACCAGAAGGGCGTGCGGGAGGTGGATTTCGACGGCTCGGGAAGTACCACCAAGTAAGGTCATATCCGCGAAAGTGCACACCAGTTCTTCAAGCCCCTCTCCCCTCGCGGGAGAGGGGTGACTAGCGGTACTGGCGGAGCGCCCTGCGTGCCGTAACGAACAGACGCCCACACGACGATCCATCAAACTGCCCTACCGATACTACCCGGCACGGGTCTCATAGGTACCCTCTACTGTTGTAGTGCGTCTTGACAGCACTGGATTGTCAGGTAATATACCATCCATATGGATGGTATTTGGATGGTAAAAGGATGTTCTGGCAGCATCGACCTGGAGAACGCCATGCAACTCGTATTCGAAGCCGTTTCCGAGCCCCGTCCGGGGCCCAAATGGCAAACGCTGTTCCGGCGCTACTGGCCGGCCTATCGCGCCTGGTATCTGAGCCATCGTGGCCCGAACGAACCGTCTTTGCGGGAGGCGAAACAGGCGCTGCGCCACTACATGCCGGAACTGGTCCCCACCTACGAGCGGCTGGTCGAGCTGAGCGGTGGAGATGATCTGGCCGCCCGACTGTTGTCCTGTTACCGCCCACCGGCCTATCTCGTCGGTTGCTCGCAGGCCGTCCTGTCGAAACCCGGAGCGCAGCGGGTGCTGGTACGCAATTACGATCTCGACCCCCGCCTCAACGAGGGGTTGATCCTGCACAGCGCCTGGAACGGTCGTCAGGTCATCGCCACCAGTGAGTTCCTGTGGGGGGTGGCCGACGGCATGAACGACACCGGTCTCGCCCTGTCGCTGGCCTTCGGCGGGAGCCGGACCGTCGGCGATGGCTTCGGGATCCCCCTGATTCTCCGTTACGTGCTGGAGGTGTGCGGTGATCTGCGCGATGCCATCGAGGTACTACGGCGGGTACCTTCCCATATGGCCTACAACATCACGCTGCTCGATCGTCACGGCGAGTGCGCCACCGTGCAGGTAGCCCCGGACCGCCCTATCCGGGTGCTCAAGGTGCCGGTGGCCACCAATCACCAAGGGACGGTGGAATGGACCGAGCATGCTCGGTTCACGGGAACGCTGGAGCGCGAGAAGGTGTTATGCGCGCAGCTTGTCGATGGTGCGGCTAGCGAGCGCGACCTGATCCGGGCCTTCCTGCGTCCGCCGCTGTACAACACGGATTATTCCAACGGTTTCGGTACCCTCTATACCGCGATCTACCGTCCCGATCAGGGCACGGTCGAATGGCAATGGCCGGAGTCAAGCTGGTCGCAGTCCTTCGCGGCGTTTCGGGAAGGAACTCGAACGGTGCACTATACGCAGTCCGGGGCACGGGTGAGGGGTACTCGGGCCACGCCTCGAACCAAAGCGGTCTGGCCTGCGGGTCAGTGGCAAGAAGGGAGCTGGCACGGAACCGAAGCCGACCTGGCGATCTCGACCCGTCAGGGATTGCACGCCATGCGCACCGCCCTGCGGAGTGCGGGCTACTCGTTCTCCCCCGGTCTGAGCGCCTGGTTCGACGCGGTGGAGCGCGGCGATCGCATTGCATGGGAGACCCTCGGCGCCGCTTTTGCCCAAAGCCGCCGTGGTTGTGCGGCCCCGCGGATGGTATGATATCCACTGCATCGGAATATCGAACTCGGTACAAGGCATAGCTGGTGTTCACCCTGCTCGTGCTCGGTGTGCGTCGGCGACTGTCGGCCGAAGC
>CAYMHN010000086.1:0-9872 GCA_964390235.1 uncultured Candidatus Competibacteraceae bacterium | reverse complement strand
ATCCACCCACTCGGCCACCCGCGGATAATGCGCGTCTGGCACCAGCAGGGACAGGCCGAAGTTGTGCAGCAGTCGCTCGGCGGCCCCTTCCCAGTCGCGTTCGTCCGCGCGCACCTGGAGCAACTCGCCGGCGAAGGGCAGGGCGGTCTCATCCAGTGCCAAGGCGGCGCACAGTCGCTCGCGGATCACCAGCATGGCCGAGGGGATGTTGGAGCGGCGCTGGCGCAGCGAGGCCAGTTCCTGCTGGACAGCTTGGTGATCGGCTCTCAGTGTCCGCAGGTCCACCGCGCGTTCGGTGAGAACATTCTGGATCTCGGCCAGACGATCCTTGACCGAGACCTGCTCGGCTTGCAATGCCTCGCGGTTGGCCAGAAACACCTCGGCTCGGGTCGCCTCCGGCAGCTCCAGCTGGCGGGCCAGGGTGTTGTAGCGCTCGGCGCGGCCCTGGCGCTCGGCCTTGTCGCGCTGTTTCAGGGTGATTTCGGCGCGGATCCGCTCCAGCCGGTCGCCGCCGTTCTCGGCGATGGCCTGCCTGAGCTGGTCGCGGCGGGCGGCTTGGTCGCCCTTGCGTTCCTCCAGGGTCGCGATCTGCTGGTCGAGGCCGACCAGTTCCTGGGCCAGACGGGCCAGGCGCTGTGCCAGCAGTTCCGCCTTGAGACCGGCGAACCAAGGAGACAGGGCGTCTCGGCAGGCGCTCAGTTCGGCGACCCCGGCGCTCAGTTCGGCGTAACGTTCGGTGTCCGCCACCAGCGGCTCCAGGACCTGGATCTGGGCCTTGGCCTTGAGCACTGCCTCGTGGGCGCGGTTGAGGTCGTCGAAATGGCCGAGCAGGGCCTCGATCAGCGGGTCCACCTCCAGGGCTTCCAGCATGTGCTGGCGGACGAAGTCGGTGAGATTGCCGACCGATTTCATCGATACGGTCTGGTTGAACAGCTCCAGGGCCTGTTCGTTGTCGATGCCGAACCGCCGCCGGAAAGCATGACCATAGGGCGGAAAGTTGTCGAATAGCTCGACCCCGCGCAGGCCGCGCAAGCGTTTCTTGAGCGTATTGAGGTCGCTGCCGAAATCGGCGAACTGCTGCTTAATGCTCAGCGGCAGGTCGGCGACCACGTAGAAGCGCGCCGGCTGGCCCTCGCGGTCCCGGGTCCAGAACACCTGGGCCAGGGTGACATGCTGGTCGTAGCCCTGGTTGTAGAAGTGGCCCAGGATCACCGAGTAGCTGTTATGGTCGCGCAGGGCAATGGCCCGGGCCGACAGCCCTTCCTCGCCGCGGGTCGATTTGTAGTAACCGAGCACATAGGACTTGAGCGTGCGCTCGCGGGTTTCCGCCCCGGCAGCCTTGTTGTAGGTGATGCGCTGGGCGGGGACCAGCAGCGTGGTCACGGCGTCCACCAGGGTGGATTTGCCCGAGCCGATATCGCCGGTGAGCAGGGCGTTCTCGCCGCCGGGCGCCAGACTCCAGACGCGCTGGTGGAAAGTGCCCCAGTTGTAGACCTCGATGCGGTGCAGGCGAAACCCGGCCTGCTCGTTGGATGGCGCGAAATCCAGCAGCTGCGCGGCGCTCATGGTTCCTCCCCGTCGAGGTATTCGCGGTATTCTGTCAGACGCTGATCGAATTCCGCCAGCCACTGGGCATCGACGAAGTTCTTGAGGATCCGGCGCAGCTCGAACTGATCGTCCTGGCCGCGCAACGGGCGCAGAAAGCCCAGTTCCACCACCCGGTTGATGTCACGGTCGAGGCGATCCAGCAGCCTGGCCTGATTGGCGCTGTCGGGCAGGAATACCCGCAGCAGCTCGGCGATCTGGTCGCGCGACAGAATCAGCCGCGGGTCGCCGCTGCTGGCGTCGTGTTCGGCCAGCTTCTTGCGCAGCAGGACCAGCAGCAGGCTGACCGGATAGCCGAGCTGGCGGCGCGCCACCAGCCGCGGCAGTTCGGGCTCGTCCTCGGCCGGGGGGCGCTGGCGCAGATAGGCGTGGCCCTCGACCTCGTCCAGCATCAGCTCCAGGCCCAGCACCGTCACCTGGTCGCGCACCCGGTGTTGCAGGTTCAGCAAGCCCTGCCACAGCGGCGGGTCCTGATCGCGGTACATCACCCCCTTGAACAGGGTGATCAGCACCGGAGAAAGAGGCTGTTCGGATTCGGCGTGTTCCATGGCCGCCCTTGGTTACCTGCTCAGCGGGTGAAGATGACCAGGGGCAGGGTCGCGCGCCGGCCGTGTCCCTGATCATCGATCCAGGCCACGGTCTGCGGCTGGTCCTCGTCGATCACCGACTTCGTGGACTCGGTGGCCAGGCTGAGCCAGGTTACCAGTTCCGCCAGTCCCTGCTCCAGCGGTCGCTGTTCCAGCAGCCCGGCCAGGCTGATCTGGTCACGGGTCTGCAATGCCTGACGGATGCGCGCCCGGAGCCGGGTCTTGTCGACATGGACCTGATCGAACAGGGCATCGGACGCGACGTCGGTCTCGCCTTCGACCAGGATCCGCTCCCGGATGGCGGGTTTGAACGGCGGGCTGAACAGCGGCCGCTCCATGGGCAGTTCCACGCCGGGGGCCGGTTCGTCCAGGGGCATGGTGAACTCACCGCCCGGCGGTCGGGTCCGCAATACCAGGGCCTGCTGCTCGATGGCCCGGATCAGATTCATGATGCGGCGGTTTTCGAGCAGGGCCTGATCGTCCAGGTAGCGGCGCAGCTGTTCCGACAAGCGGGCCACGGTGCGCTGGGTGCCTTCGCCGGCTTCCAGCCAGTCGTAGTGGATGCGCAACAGGCGCCGGTCGGGCCTGAGTTCGGCGATCGGCGGCAGCTCGAAGCTGCGCGCCAGCAAGGTGGAGAGTTCTTCCTGGCGGGCCGGGGACATCAGAAAATCCCAGAACGCGCGAAAGCTCTTGCCCTGATCGGAATCGGCGATTTCATCCCGCCGGCCGAGCACGTTTTCCAGCAGCTCGCCCTTGCCGCCTTCCCAGGTGGCGATGCGCTCGCGTACCTGCCGGTCGAGGTCGCGGAAGTTCTGCTCCAGCTGGCGGAAGTCGGCCAGCAGTCCGCGGGCGGTATCGACGGTCTGCAGAAAGCGCTCGCGCAGTCGGGTCGGGTCCATGAGCACCAGCTCGCCGGCGCGGATGCGCTCGATCTCGTCGTCCAGCTCCGCCCGGCGCCGTTCCAGCTCGGCGATCCGGGCCCGCGGGTCGGTCTCGCTGCCCTGCACGATCTGGCGCAGCAGCTCGAATACCGTCAGCAGGCGCGATTCGGCGCCGACGAACTGCGGTTGCTCCAGCCCGGCGATCCACTCGATGGCCTTTTCGGCGGCCGGGGTGAGATCGAAATGGGCTTCGTCGCCGCGTTCCGGATAATACTTGCGCAGCCAGCCGCGCTCGTCGCCGGTCCAGTCGTTCAGATACTCGATGGCGCGCTTGGGAAAGGCCTCTGCACCCAGCCGTTCGCGTAAATGGAACAGATAATCCTCCAGGTGGGCGGCCAGCTCCGGTTCGGGCAGGGTACGCAGATTGGACTCGATGAAGCTGTGGTGCAGAAAGCCGATGATCAACGGCGCATGGTCGGCGGCGAGCAGCTTCCAGGCCGGGTGGCTGCGGCGCAGGCCGTGCAGCTGCTGATAGTCCACGAATCAGCGCACCAGGTGGTTCAGGCCGAGACTCAGGCAGAGCAGGGCGCCGAGCACCAGCGCGGTGAAGCTCAGGGTCATGCCGGCGACCCGCAGCGGCAGGTTGCGGCGGGTCAGCACGAAGCACCAGGCGTGCGCGATGCGTCCCGCCAACAGGGCCAGGCCGGTAAGGTGCAGCAGCCAGCCGGCCGTGCCGCCCAGTTCGGCGATCAGCAGCAGCAGCAGGATCAGCGGGGCGTATTCGGCGAAATTGGCGTGCGCCCGGATCTGGCGGGACAGTTCCGGGTCGGCGTTGTCGCCCAGGCTGACCTGCTTGCGCCCCCGATAGCGGATCACGTTGATCGACAGGGCCAGGTAGAGGATGCCCAGCAGGCCGGCGTACAAGGCGGTGATGGTGACGTTCACTTGGCCGTCCAGCCGCCGTCCATGCTGAGCGCGGCGCCGGTGATCGAGGCTGCCGCGCCGCCGCACAGAAACACCACCAGCTCGCCGATCTGCTCGACGGTGACGAATTCCTTGGTCGGCTGGGCGTGCAGGATCACGTCGTGGATCACCTGCTCGGGGGTGAGCTTGCGCGCCTTGGCGGTGTCCTCGATCTGGCCCTCGACCAGTGGGGTCCTGACATAACCGGGGCAAATCGCGTTGCAGGTGATGCCCTGCTCGGCCACTTCCAGCGCCACCGCCTTGGTCAGACCCAATACCCCGTGCTTGGCGGCCACATAGGCCGATTTGTAGGGCGAGGCGCGCAGGGCGTGGGCCGAGGCGATGTTGATGATCCGCCCCCAGCCCTTGGCCTTCATGTGCGGCAGGGCGGCGCGGATGGTGTGGAAGGAGGAACTGAGGTTGATGGCGAGGATCGCGTCCCACTTGGCGATCGGGAATTCGTCCACCGGCGCCACATGCTGGATGCCGGCGTTGTTGACCAGGATGTCCAGCCGACCGAAGGCCGCTGCGGTCTCCTGGACCAGGTCGGCGATCTGCTCCGGTCGGGTCATGTCGGCGGCGTTGTAGCGGACCTGCCCGCCATGATCGCGCTCCAGGCCGGCGCGTAGCTGTTCGATTTCCCTGGCGTCGCCGAAGCCGTTGAGCATCACGTCGCAGCCGGCGGTGGCCAGCCGTTTGGCGATGGCCTGGCCGATGCCGCTGGTGGAACCGGTGATCAGGGCGGATTTGCCGTTCAGCATGATCTAGTCCTCCGGTGTGTCAGTGAGTACCCGGCCCAACCGCTGGCCCAGGCGGACGCTGGCTTCGGGTCGGATGGCCGGGTCCCAACGGGTCGCTCCGCTCAGCACGATTACGGTCGAGCCCATGTTGAAACGCCCCATCTCGGCGCCGCGTTCCAGTATTATCGCGCCCTCGCCGCCGGCCGGATAGTCCCGGCGCCGAATCCGTCTGCCCAGCGGCGGAGTGATCACCCCCGCCCAGACGGTCTCGATCGAGGCCACGTTGATGGCGCCGACCAGTACCAGGGCCAGCGGCCCGGTTGCGGTCTCGAACCGGCAGACGACGCGTTCGTTGCGGGCGAACAGATCGGGTATCACCCGGGTGGTCAGCGGCGAGACGCTGAACAGCTTGCCGGGTACGTGGATCATGCTGATCAGGCGGCCGGCGCAGGGCATGTGGATGCGATGGTAGTCGCGCGGCGACAGATACAGGGTCACGAAACCGCCGTTGCGGAACGGGGCCGCCAGCTCGGCATCGCCGCCCAGCAGTTCGGTCAGCGAATAATCGCGCCCCTTGGCCTGGAAAATCCGCCCCTCGGTGATCGCCCCGGCCTGGCTGACGCTGCCGTCCACCGGGCAGCACAGCCCGTCGCCGCGCAGCGACCGGATGCCGGGTTTCAGCGCCCGGGTGAAAAAGGCGTTGAAGTGTTCGTAGGCCGTCGGGTCGGGCTGCTCGGCCTCGCTCAGGTCTACCTTGAAGCTCCGGCAGAAGGCCCGGATCAGGGCATTCTTGAACCAGGGCGCGCGGACCCGGGTGGCCCAGTGCACCACCCGCGTCGACAGCCGTTGCGGTAGCAGATACTGGGGCAGGTTGCGCCAGCGCTCGGCCCGGCTCGGGCCGGCATCAGTTGACGGCACGGTAATGCTCACGAATCCGGCGATAGTCGTCGGTCATGGCGGCCGGATCCTGGGGCGGAGTGAACACCGCCTGCAAGGCGCCGTCCGGGTTGATCAGCAGCACGGTGGACGAGTGATCGACCAGGTAGTGCTCCGGATCCTCGGGTTCCTTCGGTACCCGGAACAGCACCCCCATGGACCCGGCCAGCTTGTCCAGTTGCTCCTCATCGCCGGTGACGCCCTCGAACCCGGGGTTGAAGAACTTGGTGTATTCGGCCAGCCGGTCCGGGGTATCGCGACGCGGATCGACCGAAATCAGCAGATAGCCGGTCGGTGTGCTGTCCCCGGCTTCGACCAGATTGCGATCGATGATGTTGAGCTGGGCCAGGGTCAGCGGACAGGCGTCGGGGCAATAGGTATAGCCGAAGTAGACGAAGGTCCAGCGGTCGCGCAGATCCGCCGGCCCGAACGCCCGTCCGGATTCATGCACTAGCTCGAAATCCGGCAGGGGGCGCGCCTCGGGCAGATAGATGCCGACGATTTCCGGCGGGGCCGGGGGCTGCATCAGCCGCTGGCCCAGCCAGATGCCGCTGCCCAGGGCGACGGCACCGGCCAGGAGCAGTACCAGGGTCTTGCTACGTATCATGGTTCTCGTATCGTGGTCTCAGGGTGGGGACAGTCTACCCGAAGCGGGCGTGATGATCAGGGTGCGTGCAGCCAGTCGTCGATCAGTGCCCGGGCGATGCTCATGGTCTGGGGAATGCCGGGCAGCCGGTCGCGGGTGAACCAGTCAGCGGCATCGATCTCGGGGTCGTTCAGCACGATCTGGCCGCCGGCGTAGTCGGCGGTGAAGGCGATCATCAGGGAGTGCGGAAAGGGCCAGGACTGGCTGGTGAAGTAGCGCAGATTGGCGATCTCCAGCCCGACTTCCTCGCGGACCTCGCGCCGAGCCGTCTGTTCGATGCTCTCGCCGGGTTCGACGAAACCGGCCAGCACGCTGTAGATATTCGGTGCGAAGCGGGGTGAGTGAGCCAGCAGGATTTCCTCGCTGCGGGTGATGCGCACCATCACCGCCGGGGCCAGGCGCGGGTAATGGCGGGCGCCGCATTGCGGACAATGGCGGGCGCGCTCGTCGCCACGCCGCTCGGTCGGGCTGGCGCAACAGCCGCAGTAGCGGTTGCCGCGATCCCATTCGAGCAGCTGACTGGCCTGGCCGGCCAGACCCAGCAGATCGTCGTCCAGTTGTCCCCAGAGCCGGCGCAGTCCCTGCCAAGCCATGCCAGGGGGCGCCTCGGTTTCGGCCAGTTCCAGCGCCATGCAGGGTCGGCCGCTCCATTCCCCCATGTACACCTGGCGCAAGGGCTCCCGATCGAGTAGCGGCGGTTCGGCACCGCCGGGTAGCGTCGGGATGTCCGCTTCGATCACCAGCAGCTGATGACCGGCGAAGGCGAACCAGAGCATTTCGTCGAGTGGTTCGAGCAGTTCGCAGCCAGGGGTAAAGCTATCGGGAAGTCGCAGCATGTTACCTGTTCGTTAAGGAAGGTATCGAATCCTCAGTATACCGGCTGGCGGGTGTCACGAATCGCAAGCCACGCATGTGAATCGGGGGTCTCGTGAAATGCTTGGTTTCGCATCTTCGGGCTGATTCCCGTCGCGCGGATCGGGGGCGATCCGGATCACACCCGCTCCGCCTTCGGCCGCTACGTCGCCGAGGCCGTGATCTGGGCACCCGCTGCCCTGCTGCCCGGTCCGGCGGTGACGTGGGAGGGGGTGGACGACGACACTGCGCGGGTAACCATCCGGCATGGCGACCTCGCCCGTGCAGTCCTCGATCGCCAGTTCGAGCAGGTTGTAGCCGGTGTCGGAATAGGCGAAGCCCGCGACCGGTTCTGCGATCATCGCAAAGTCTTCCGCCAGATGTTCGGGCAAATCCGGGCGCGGAGCATCGGGCGCATAGCGCGCGGCATAGTCGCCGAGGCCAACACCTGCGCTGTGGCTCAGAAGCTGCCAGGCCGTAATGGGCGGCGTGCCCTCAGGCGGCTGCCAGCTTGTCAGGCAATCGCGCACCGGCGCGTCGAGATCGAGCTGTCCCGCCTGGGCCAGTTGCATCACGCCCCAGGCGGTGACGGGCTTGGAGATCGACTCGACGCGGAACAGCGCGTCTTCGGTCATCGCACGGCCTGTGGCTGGGTCGGCGAGGCCGAAGGCGCCCGTCCAGACCGGCACGTCGCCCTCGATCAGCACCAATACCGCGCCTGGCACCCCGTCAGCCGCCATCCGCACTGGAACGGCATCCGCCAGACGGTCGGCCAGCGCCGGGGTGGCGGCCTGCGCGAAGGCAGGGCCAGCCAGCAGCGTGACAAACGCTGGCGACAGCAAGTGGCGCAGCGCTCGGGTGCAGCCTCTCACGCCTCGGCGACCCTCAGCACCAGTTTACCTGAAACCGTGCCGGCCTCGACCCGCTCATGGGCCTGCCGCACCTCTGCCAGCGGCAGCACCTCTGCCACCACAGGAGCGATCCGGTCCTCGGCCAGCATCCCGAAAAGGGTGGCGAGATCCTCGCGGAACCACTCGGGGTGTTTCCGTCGCATCGCACCGATCGAGTAGAAGGCCGTCGCGTGACCGTTAGGCAGCCAGTCCCACAGCTTCAGCTTCACGAAATCGAGCGGGATCGACCCTCCTTTGCCCAGCACCTCGTTCTGGAAGCCGAAGGCCACAAGCATGCCCCCGGGCTGCAGCGCATGGAGCGAGCGCGACAGGCTCTCACCGCCCAGCGGGTCGAAGACCACATCAACCCCGCCACCCGTCGCCTCCAGAAGGACCTCCTCGGGCGCGTCTGTGTCAAGGGGCGTTGCGCCGAGGCTGCGGATCAGATCGTGCTTGGCCGACACGTCCGTGCCGAAGACCGCGATCCCCGCGTCGCGGGCCAGTTGCAGCATCGCCGTGCCAACCGCACCCCCCGCGCCGTGGATCAGCAGACTCTGTCCCGCCTGCATCTTGGCGACCCGGTGCAGCATCTGAAACGGGGTCACCGCGGACAGGATCATGCCGAGCGCATCCACCTCCGACACGACCTCGGGCACGGACGTCAGTCGGTCCTCGGACAGGCAGATGTAGTCCGCATAGGCGCCGATGGTTGTCAGGTCCGCCACTCGGTCGCCCGGCCCGAAGCGCGTCGCGCCGGGGCCCACCGCGTCGACCATGCCCACCATGTCGTAGCCGGGGGTGAAGGGCGGCTTTTCCTCTACGTCCGGGTACATTCCCTTGCGGATCATCACGTCGGTAAAGGCCGCGCTCGTCACCAGAACGCGCACCCGCACCTCGCCTTCCTTGGGCTCGGGCAGGTCGGCGACGGTTTCGAGCACCAGATTTTCGGGACCGCCGAAGGCGTTCAGTCTGACGCGGGTGTAGGGCATGGGGCATCTCCTCGAACAGTCAGGGACGCGCTGTCCCCGTGATGAAATCGGTGATGTGTCGGGTCAGGTCGGCATCATGGCCCAGCCAGATGTGACCGCCATCGGGATAGACGACGAGACGTGCGCCGCGGATGCGATTGGCCAGCAGACGCGCCGTCGCAGCCGTGCCGAACAGATCGTCCTCGCAGGACAGGATCAGCGTCGGCACGGCAATGCGCTCGAACGCGGTCGACGCGGGCGTTCCTGCCCAGAACCCGTCATTGCGCAGACCCTGCCGTTTCCGGCTGATTGGCATCAGCCCTTCGCGGATCAGGTCGGCGCGGTATTGTTCTTCAGAGGCAACGCCGGACAGGAGGGCCGAGTCGGTCGCAAGCAGCGTGCGCAGCAGCGTGTCCGGGGCGAGTGTCGCGAAGCCCCAGAACCAGAGGTCCGAGTTCAGGACCCGCTCCACCGCGAGGCGCTGCAGTGCGGTGAACTCCACCGGGTCGCGCCCCGTCAGGTTCGCGGCCGGAACGATCAGGACAAGATGGGCGCAGCGGTCCGGGTGGCGCAGGGCGAATTCGGCCGCCGTGAGCGCCCCTGCTGAACCACCCGCCACCGCGATCCGGTCGAGGCCGAGGTGGTCGAGCAGGTCCACCAGCACATCGGCCTGGCGGGCCGGCGAAGCGTCGTCTGGAAAGGCGCTGCGCAGATAGCCGAAGCGCGACGGGGCTATGATCTGGAAGCCGGTCTCGCGCAGGCCATGGGCGAAGAGCAGGCCCTGATCGAAGCCGCCGCCGGTGC
>CAYMHN010000085.1:0-9896 GCA_964390235.1 uncultured Candidatus Competibacteraceae bacterium | reverse complement strand
CGCGCGCGAGAACATCGCCATTGAAACCGATTGCCCCGCCGGCTTGCCCGCGGCGATACGGCGGATCAGCCCCAGTCCATGTTCGCCGATGGCCTGGCACAAGGCGACATCCTCGTCGCACAAGGCGGCGGCTAGTGCATATGCCTGTTCGACCCGGCGAGCCGGCGGTTGCCCGCGCAGGGCGGTGACCATCCGGTCCAGCGCCCAGCGCAGATTGACGGCCGTGGGTCGGGTGGCCATGAGTCGGTCCCGGGCTTGTGCCAGTGCTGGGTCCGAGGCATCCTCGCGCAAGGCCAGACACAGGCCGTAGGCGGCCGTGGCACCGATCAGCGGTGCTCCGCGTACCTGCATCTCGGTGATGGCCCGGGCGGCATCGTCCAGGCGGGTCAGTCGCAGGGTGACCAGCTCATGAGGTAGACGGGTCTGATCGATGATGCCGACCGACCAGCCATCGTCCTCGACCCGAATGCTGCGGTAGTGGCGACCGTCGATATTCATGGTGCGTGCGGCAGCAATTCGAAATAGACCAGTAGTGTACTCTGCCAGATGCTGTCGTTGTCGTCGCTGATCATGAAGAAGCGCTGCCCGCGATGGTGGGCCAGACCCTCGAAATTGTCCAGCCGCCAGCCAGCGGCGGTGTTGAACGAGGCGACATCGGCGACCCTGACCGCATTGTCCTCGGCGGGCAGTTCGACCCGCCGCAGATGGATGCTGAAGGGCAGATAGGGTGCCACGAAAGCCCGCTCCAGGGCCAGCAGGCTACCGTCCGGCAGGGTTTCCAGGGCGACCAGGGCGCTGCCGGGGGCCGGGCTCAAGGGGTAGGCCCAGCGTCTCCCGTCCTGGCTGAAGATGGGCACCGCGTCACTGCCGCGCAGGGGCAGTTCCGGAGCGACCAACAGCCCCCAGCGGGGATGCAGAGTGACCGATTCCAGAGCCCGGTTGGGATGGGCATAGCTGCGCGGGTTTTCCAGAAAGGCCGGCAGGGGCTCGGCGCGCAAGCGTCGGCCGCGCGGGTCGTAGACCCGCACCCGGGGACGGTGCTCGAAGGAGACGATCAACTCGGTATTGCCGGCGATGCCATCATCGGCGCCGCGCAAGGTCAGCCCCTCGGCGTCGCTCCAAGGGTAGCGCAGCGCCCGCCCCTCGGCATCGGTCAGGGGATGGCCGGCGACGAGTTCGGCGGATGCCAGTCGTGAACCATCGAAGACCGGCCGGATGTGAAACAACCGGCCGAGGTCCGAGACCGCATACAGCAGTTGTTCGTCCTCATCCCAGGCCAGGGCCGACAGACCGGCGAAGCGCAGACCATCGACGGTCCGCGGGGGGAGCCTCAGTGTGCCCAGCAAACGAATGCCCTGGTAGTGCTCGGTTTGACCGTCGGGCGCCAGCGGAAAGATGGTGGCACCCGCGGCGCAACCACTGAGTCCGAAAATCAGACACAGCCAGCGAAAAGGCCGCGGGGTCTCGCCGCTACGGATACCGTCGATCATGGTGTTTCGACCCTGATTTCCGTACTATTCTCCCAAGACATACAGAGCTTGAACTGACTGATGCCAGTAAAACCCGTAGTATTGCTGATTCTGGATGGATGGGGTTGTCGCGAGGCGGCGGATGACAATGCCATAGCCCGAGCCAGGACGCCGGTCTGGGACCATTTGTGGCGTGACTGTCCGCATGCGTTGATTCATACCTCCGGTCGGGCGGTCGGGCTGCCGGACGGGCAGATGGGCAATTCCGAGGTCGGGCATATGAATCTGGGTGCTGGTCGGGTGGTCTACCAGGACTTTCCCCGTATCGGCAAAGCCATAGAAGATGGCACGTTCTTTACCAATCCGGCCCTGTGCGAAACCGTTGATGGTGCCGTTTCCCGAGGCCGGGTGGTCCATGTCATGGGCCTGCTGTCCCCGGGCGGCGTGCACAGCCATGAGCAACATCTGCTGGCCACCGTCGAACTGGCAATCAGGCAGGGTGCACGGGACATCCACGTGCATGCGTTTCTGGACGGCCGCGATACGCCGCCGCGCAGTGCCGCGGACTCCATCGAGTGGCTGGAAAGCGAACTGACCCGCTTGGGCCATGGTCATATCGTTTCGCTGATCGGCCGTTACTATGCCATGGATCGTGACCGGCGCTGGGAACGGGTCGAGGCCGCCTACCGGCTGATCAGCGCGGGTCGGGCGGAGTACCGGGCGGCCAGTGCCGCCGAAGGGCTGGCGCAAGCCTATGCGCGTGGTGAATCCGACGAATTTGTCAAGGCTACCGCCATCGGCTCGCCAACCGGTCTTGTCGATGGCGACTGTCTGATCTTCGTCAATTTCCGCGCCGACCGGGCTCGCCAGTTGACCCGAGCGTTCACGGCGGCCGACTTCGAGGGTTTCGAGCGCGGTCGCTTGGCGGAGCTCAGCGGTTTTGTCTGCATGACCCGCTATCAGGACGATATCGAAGCACCAGTGGCATTTCCACCGGAGACGCTGACCAACAGCCTGGGCGAAGTGCTGTCCAGGCACGGGCTGAAACAGCTGCGTCTGGCCGAGACCGAGAAATACGCCCATGTCACCTTCTTTTTCAACGGTGGACGGGAAACCGTGTTTCCGGGTGAGGAGCGCAGTCTGGTGGCCTCGCCCAAGGTGGTGACCTATGACTTGCAACCGGAAATGAGTGCCGGGCAGGTGACCGAACGGTTGGTGGAGGCCATCGAGGGGGGGCAGTTCGATTTCATCGTCTGCAACTATGCCAACCCCGATATGGTCGGACACACCGGGGTGTTCGAGGCGGCGGTACGGGCGGTCGAGACCATAGACCATTGCCTAGGGCGAGTGGTCGATAGTCTGCACCGGGCCGACGGCCAACTGCTGCTCACCGCCGACCATGGCAATGTCGAACAGATGAACGACCCGCGGACCGGTCAGGTCCATACCGCGCATACCACCAATCCGGTGCCGCTGGTCTATGTCGGAAGTACGGCGAAGCGGCTCGACGAAGGTGCCTTGTGCGATATCGCGCCGACCCTGCTGTATCTGCTCGGACTGGAACAGCCGGCGGAAATGACCGGAAGGGTATTGATACAGCCGGGTTGAAACCGCTGCCCGGCGATTTTTTTTCATGGCGATCACTGCATACAGTGATGCGGAGTAGACGATGAGTCAAGTAACGCGCTATGGCCTGATCCTGACCCTGGGGATGGCAATTGGTTTGACCAGTACCGTGGGGCACCGGGTCTGGGCCGACCGGGATGGCAGTGAAGCCCTGGCCAGCCTGCCGTTGACCGAGTTGCGCACCTTTACCGATGTGTTTGATCGGATCAAGCGCGATTATGTCGAATCCGTGGATGACAAGGCCCTGATGGAAAGTGCCATCCGCGGTATGTTGACCGGCCTTGATCCGCATTCGTCGTACCTGGACGAAAAGGCGTTTCGCGACCTGCAAACCGGCACCTCGGGTGAATTCGGCGGCCTGGGCATCGAGATCGGCACCGAAGATGGCTTCATCAAGGTGGTTTCTCCCATCGATGGTACCCCGGCGGCTCGGGCGGGTATCCAGGCCGGCGATCTGATCATTCGGCTGGACGATACCCCCGTCAAGGGCATGGGGCTGGACGAGGCGGTACAGCGCATGCGGGGCCGGCCGGGTACCGAGATCACCCTGACCATCGTCCGCGAGGGCGAGGATCGACCGCTGGAAATCACCATCGAGCGCGACATCATCCAGGTCACCAGCGTACGCAGCGAAGTGTTGGAGCCGGGTCTGGCCCATGTCCGGATTTCCCAGTTCCAGTCGCGCACCGCGCAGAACCTGCGTGAGATTCTGGACCAACTGCGCACGGCCGGCGGCGGGCAGCTCAAGGGGGTGATTCTGGATTTGCGCAATAACCCGGGCGGGGTGCTCAATGCGGCGGTCGAGGTTGCCGATGTGTTTCTGGAGTCGGGCACCGTGGTCTACACGGAAGGTCGCGGCAATGGTTCGCGGCAGAATTTCCGCGCCACACCGGGCGATGCCCTGCAAGGTGCTCCCCTGATCGTGCTGGTCAACGGCGGATCGGCTTCGGCCTCCGAGATCGTCGCCGGGGCCATACAGGATCTCGGGCGGGGTCTGGTCATGGGGGAGCGCACCTTTGGCAAGGGCTCGGTCCAGACGATTCTGCCCCTGTCCGGTGGTACGGCGGTGAAACTGACTACCGCCCGGTACTACACACCCAGTGGGCGTTCCATCCAGGCCGAGGGGATCGAGCCTGACATCGAACTGGCTTCGCTGAAGCTGACTGATGACGACCTGACCATCGGCTCCCGGGTCAAGGAGGCCGACCTGTCCGGTCATCTGGAAAGCGAGTCGGAAGGAAATGGCGAGACGCCGGTTGTCCGCGAGGATCCGCGCGATCCGGGTTCGCTGGCGCGGCGCGATTATCAGCTCTATGAAGCGCTGAATCTGCTCAAGGGGCTGGTATTGCTGGAAGCGCGGCGCGGCTGAGAAATCAGGCCTTGACCGGTACTCGGTCGCGGCTTGCCCTCAAGTACTCGACACGCCGCCGGGCTTCAAGAATAACGTCCGGACCGGCCCCGGGCCGGTGGGCGTATTCGCTCAGATGACGCCGCCACTGCCTGGCTCCCGGCAGACCCTGGTACAGACCCAGGATCGGTCGCACCAGGGTTTGCAGCCGCACGCCCAGGTTCAGCTGCCGCTCGACGTAAGGCAATAGCGCCTTGATGATCTCCGCCCGGCTCGGTGCCGGCGCGCCGAACAGGCGCTGATCGGCGCTCGCCAGCAGATAGGGGTTCTGATAGGCCGCCCGACCCAGCATGACACCATCGACCTGTTCGAGATGTAGAGCCATCTGGTCGAGGTCGACTATGCCGCCATTGAGGACGATGGTGAGTTGCGGGAAATCCCGTTTCAGCCGGTAGACCCGGGGATAATCCAGCGGTGGAATTTCCCGGTTCTGCTTCGGGCTGAGACCCTGCAACCAGGCTTTGCGGGCATGGACGATGAGCGTGGCACAGCCGGCTGCGGCCAGGTGATCTACGAGGCTCGCCAGGTGCTCGTAGCTGTCCCGATCATCGATGCCAATCCGGGTCTTGACCGTGACCGGCACCGTGACCGCCGCCCGCATGGCGGCCACGCACTCGGCCACCAGCGCGGGCTCGGCCATCAGGCAGGCGCCGATGCGACCCGACTGGACTCGATCCGAAGGGCAGCCGACGTTGAGATTGATTTCGGCATAGCCGAAATCCTCTCCGATCCCGGCACAACAGGCCAGCTCCGCCGGTACGCTGCCGCCCAGCTGCAAGGCCACGGGTTGTTCAGCCGGATCGAAACCCAGCAGCCGGTCGCGGTCACCGTGCAGCACGGCGCCACTGGTCACCATCTCGGTATAGAGCCGTGCACGCTGGCTTAACAGCCGGTGGAAATACCGGCAGTGCCTGTCGGTCCAGTCCATCATCGGCGCCACGCAGAGGCGCCAGGGCTTGTCGTCAAGCATCGGCTTTGATCGAAATGAACCAGATTAACACATGGGCGGGTGTTACCGGCCCGACAGACAGTCTTGCAGCGACTCGGCCAGATTGCGCAGCAGGGCCGGATAGGTCTCGGGTCCCCGGGTCAATTCGGCACCCAGTGGATCCAGCACACCACCCCGGGCATCGGTCCCTTCCAGCAGGATGTTGACCAGTGCCGGCTCGAATTGCGGTTCGCGAAATACGCAACGCACTCCCCCGTCGGTGATACGAGCCCGGATTTCGCTGATCCGCCGCGCGCCCGGGCTGCGTTCCGGATTGAGCGTGATCGAGCCCACGGCGGTGGTGCCGAAGCGTCGTTCAAAATACTGATACGCATCATGAAAGACGATGTACGGTAGGCTCTTGACAGGTGCCAGCAAGTCCTCAAGCTCACCCTCCAGCAGTGTCAGACGCTCTTGCAGCAGGCTGGTATTCCGCTGATACCGGATCTGGTTGGCGGGGTCGAGTTCGCTCAGCACGGCGGCGATCCGCTCGGCCAGCAAAGTCCCCCGCCTCGGGTCCAGCCAGAGGTGAGCGTCGAAGTCACCATGGTGGCCGTGATCGTGGCCGTGGTCATCGGTTTCCCATAAGCCGCCTTCTCGGATCGGCAGCAAGCTCAGACCCGGCGTTTCCATCAGGGGTACACTGGTGGCGCTGCTGTTGGCCAGTGGTCGTTCAAGAAATGCCTCCAAGGCCGGCCCGATCCAGAACACCACATCCGCATCGTTGAGGGCACGGACATCGGAGGGACGCAGCGCATAATCGTGCGGGGAGGCGCTGCCCCGGATCAGCAGCTCGGGTTCGGCGACACCGTCCATGACGGCGGCGACCAAAGCATGGACCGGCAGTATACTGGCCACTACACGCGCTTGCGCGCTGGCCGTGCTTGGCAGCCACAGCAGAATAATGATCAGTGGGAACCAGGCTCGGATCGGATGCATAATGCGCTCCAGGAATTAGGTTTTTAGATTATGTACGTTATAATATAACAATTATTGATCGAATCATCACGATGCCAGTTCGCCATCCCGATATCCCGTCCGATGAGGTGCAAGCCGCCTTGATGGCAGCCGAGCAGCTTTGCGCGGCACGCGGTGCCCGGCTGACGACCCTGCGTCGGCGGGTACTCGAAATCATCCTGGAAAACCCCCGGCCGCAGGGAGCTTATGCGATCCTCGACCGGCTGCGCGTCGATGGCCGTCACGGCGCGCCACCGACGGTCTACCGAGCGCTGGATTTCCTGCTCGAGCAGGGCCTCATACACCGCCTGGCCTCGCGCAATGTGTTCATAGGCTGTATCCAGCCCGATCATCGTCACAATGGCCAGTTTCTGATCTGCGATGAGTGTGGCCAGGTTGACGAGCTGAACAGCCCGGAGGTCGAGATCGTCATCCGGGACCGGGCGAGCAAACGGGGGTTTCAGGTCACCGCCCAGATGGTCGAGGTACTGGGGCAGTGCGAGCAATGCCAGCAAGTCATGGCATGATGGCTGACCCGCTGCTCAGGGTCGAACATGTCGATCTGACGCTGGGGCGGCATCATGTCTTGCAGGATGTCAGCCTGGAGCTGTATCGGGACCAGATCATGACGGTGATTGGACTGAACGGCTCGGGCAAGACCACCCTGCTGCGGGTGATTCTGGGCTTGCAGCGTCCGGATGGCGGCCGGGTCTGGTTGCGGCCCGGTATCCGTATCGGTTACATGCCGCAGAAGCTGCTCATCGAGGATACCCTGCCGTTGACGGTAGCCCGCTTCATGACGCTGGGCATGAAGGCCGGGCGCCGGCAGCTGGAAGCCGCCCTGATCGAAACCGGCGCTGTTCGAGTACTGGACAGCCCGCTGGCGGCGATTTCCGGCGGTGAGCTGCAGCGGGTGCTGCTGGCCAGGGCGCTGTTGCGCCAACCCGAACTGCTGGTGCTGGACGAACCCGTGCAGTCGGTGGATGTCGCCGGACAGTTCGAACTCTACGATTTACTGGGGTCGATCCGCCGCCGCCATGGTTGTTCCATTCTCATGGTATCCCACGATCTGCATCTGGTGCTGCCCACGGCCGATCAGGTGATCTGCATGAACCATCATGTCTGCTGCGCCGGTCCGCCGGAACTGGTCAGTCGGCATCCGGCCTATCGCGAGCTGTTCGGAACCGAACAGGCCCGACTGGCCGTGTACCGTCACCATCACGACCACCGGCACGACGCACATGGCGAAGTGATTTCCCCGGATCACGACCATGGATGATTTTCTATGGCGCGCCTTGCTCGGTGGTCTGGGTCTGGCCGCCGTATGCGGACCCTTGGGTTCGTTCATCGTCTGGCGACGCATGGCCTATTTCGGAGACACCCTGGCGCACTCCGGCCTGCTCGGCGTCGGCCTGGGGGTGATTCTGGGCATGGATCGCAGCCTGGGGGTGGTGCTGGTGTGCGCGACCCTGGCCGTTCTGCTGGTGCTGCTGCAGCGTCAGCGTCGCCTGGCCACCGACACACTGCTCGGCATTCTGTCGCATACCTCGCTGTCGCTGGGACTGGTGACTCTGGCTTTCATCGAGACGGTGCGCGTCGATCTGGTCGCCTATCTGTTCGGCGACATCCTGGCGGTGACGGGGCAGGACCTATTCTGGATCTGGGGTGGCGGCGTACTGGTGCTGCTGCTGTTGGCCCTGCTGTGGCGACCGCTGCTGGCGGTGACCGTACACGAGGATCTGGCCCGGGTCGAGGGGGTGCCGGTACTGGCCGTGCGGTTGGCGTTCATGCTGCTGATCGCCGTGGTAATCGCACTGGCGATGAAGCTGGTTGGCATCCTGCTGATCACCTCCCTGCTGATTATTCCGCCGGCCGCCGCCCGCCGCTTTGCGCACACGCCGGAGGCCATGGCCGGCTTGGCCATGCTGATCGGGGCGATCGCGGTCATGCTGGGCCTGGCGGCCTCGCTGCACTGGGATACCCCCAGCGGCCCGTCGGTTGTGGTGGCGGCCGCCGTGCTGTTCACGTTGACCCTGACGCTGCCGCCGCGATCGATGTTCTAACGCCGCTTGCCGCGCGCACCGCGCCGCTCGCCCTTGATCGGCCGGTGGTGTTGGGGGCGTTTCGGCTTGCCGGGCTTGAAGGGATTGTCGCTGGTCTTGAACTCGACCCGCAGCGGCGTGCCGACCAATTGCAGGGCGCTGCGGTAGCTGTTGATCAGATAGCGCTTGTAGGCGGCCGGGATGTGGCCGATGCGGTTGCCATGGATGACGATCACCGGCGGATTCTGGCCGCCCTGGTGGGCATAACGCAGCTTGATGCTGCGCCCGCTGACCAGCGGCGGCTGGTGGCGGGCCATGGCCTGCTCCAGGATCCGGGTCAGCTCCGGGGTGGACAGGCTGCGGCTGGCGGCGGTATGCGCTTGGCGGACGGACTCCAGCAGATCCATCACTCCCGAGCCGTGCAGCGCCGAGATGAAGTGCACCCGGGCGAAATCGACGAAACCCAGCCGCCGGTCCAGTTCGGAGCGAATCCGCTCGCGAACCTCGGGCTCCAGCTTGTCCCACTTGTTGACGGCGATGACCAGCGCCCGGCCGCTGTCCAGCACATGAGCGAGCAGGCTGGCGTCCTGGTCGGCGATACCCTGGCGCGCATCCAGCATCATCAGCACCACATGGGACTGCTCGATGGCTTGCAGGGTCTTGAGGACGCTGAACTTCTCGACGGTTTCATGAACCCGGCTGCGCCGCCGGACCCCCGCCGTGTCGATCAGCATGTAGTACTGACCGTCTTTCTCGAACGGGATGAAGATGCTGTCGCGCGTCGTGCCCGGCAGATCGGAGGCCAGAACCCGCTCCTCGCCCAGCAACCGGTTGATCAGGGTGGATTTGCCGACATTGGGCCGACCGACCACGGCCAGTCGGATACTGGTGTCATCCATGGCCCGGGTTACCGGGTCGGAATCCGGCAGTTCGGCCAGTACCTCATCAATCAAGTCGGCGACGCCCTGGCCGTGCGCTGCGGCGATCGCATACAGCCGTTCGAGACCGAGCGCATGGAAATCGCTGCTGATCAGATCCGGATCCAGCCCCTCGGTCTTGTTCAGCACCAGGAACAGGGGCTTGCCGAGGCGCCGCAGTCGGGCGGCGATCTGCTCGTCGGCAGCGGTCAGCCCGCTGCGGCCATCGACCAGCAGCAGGATGGCATCGGCTTCGCCGGCGGCATGCAGGGCCTGGACGGTAACCTGTTCGGCCAGCACATCGTCGCTGCCGATCAGACCACCGGTATCGACGACCAGATAGGGTCGGCTACCCAGCTTGCCAAGACCATACTGGCGGTCCCGGGTCAGCCCGGGAAAGTCGGCTACCAGGGCATCGCGGGTCCGGGTCAGACAGTTGAACAGGGTGGATTTGCCGACATTGGGCCGGCCGGCGATGACGATGGCTGG
>CAYMHN010000084.1:6105-9904 GCA_964390235.1 uncultured Candidatus Competibacteraceae bacterium | reverse complement strand
AAGGCGCTCTGGCAGGGCTTGCAGTGCGTCATGCACTATGTCGAGGCGCTTCAGGCGGTGGGGCATTTCCAAAACTCGGAGCGAAGTTGTGGGTAATCGGTTGGTCTCGGGCAAGTCGTGGCCTCGCTTTGGCGCGCCACTGGCGTGAAGGCGTAGACGATGCGGCCAAGGTCGGAATTGAAGTTCGTATCGCCCATGCCGTCGGCCAGCATGCTCTCGCCGTCGTCGCCGCCGGTGAGCACGCGCAGGGTGCGGGTCTGCATCGTGCCGAGCTTGCGGGCGTCGATGAATAGCGTCTCGTCCTTGCGGTCGCGGCCGCCGTGCTTGAGGTTCTTGCCGCTCTTGTCGCGCTCGAGCAGGGTCTGGATGTCGCGGCCGTCGGACAGGATCTGCTCGTAGTTGGCGAGATAGAAGAACGCCGGCTGGCGATACTGTTGCAAGCGCGCCGGCCGGGTTCCCTGGATGATCAGCGAGGACAGCTCGGTGAACTTGGCGATCTGCTCCTCCCATTCGGCTTTCAGCGAGGCGGGGGCGATCACCAGCACCCGCTGGACGCCGCGCAGTCGGCGCAGCAATTCACAGGCGGCGACCGCCTGCACGGTCTTGCCCAGACCCATCTCGTCGGCCAGCAGGGCGCGCTCGGTGAAGGCCAGATGCAGCATGCCCTGCTGCTGATAGGGGTACAGCGTGATCTTGAGAAAATCCAGGCTGCGCTTGCCCTGGTCCACGTCGCGCAGAAAGTCCTCGCGGGTTTGTACGCGCTCGGCCGCCCGACGGCGCTCCTCCAGCCAGGGTTCGAGGTGTCGGGAGATGCGCACCGCATCCCGCTGCTCTTCGGACAATTCCGCGACGGCCCGGCGCAGGGCCGGCAGCGCGGTCAAGGGTTCGGCCAGCAGGCTGCCGTCGCTGGAGAAAAAGCGATCGAGCCGGCTGCGCGGAAGTGAGTCCGCGCGGTTCAGCTGGAACAGCACGCCCTCGATATGCTTGCAGGTGCCCAGTTGGTTGACCTGGTAGTCGGGGCACTCGCAGCTGTTCAGCCGTTCGTCCAGGGAGCGGATCTCGACCGCGTAGGCCGCGCCGCTGCCGGAACGGGTCAGAAAGCTGCCGTAATGCGGCTGGTCGGGTTCCAGCGCCTCGATGCGTATCGGTTCCTCGACGCCGCGCAGGCGGCGGCGCTCGATTTCCTCGGCGTCGGTGGTATGCCAGCCCGGGGAACGGGGTTTGGCGCGCTGTACCTCGGCGGCGCGCCCGCGGGATTGCTTGCCGGTGGGTTTCATTTGGCGCTGTCAAGCTCTGTCGGAGTAAAGCAGAATACCGCTACTAAGCCATCAGCAACAACCGTCCGGATCGGGGCGGACTGGCCGATGCGGTGTTGCAGTAGTAGCCTGTCGTTTCTCCCACACGAGAAGCTATCGCGACCATCCATGACTACCACCGATCTGTTCACCCGCCTGCGCTCGACCTGCGCCGATGACTGGGCTGCTTATGTCGATCATCCCTTCGTCGAGCAGCTGGCGGCCGGGACGCTGCCGGAGCGCTGCTTCCGGCATTATCTGATCCAGGATTACCTGTTCCTGATCCACTACTCGCGGGCCTGGGCGTTGGCCGTCTACAAGGCGGACAATCTGGCCGACATGCGGGCCGCCGCTGGCCTGCTGAACGGGCTGCTGGACCACGAGATGGCGCTGCATGTCAGCTACTGCGAGAGCTGGGGCATCGACCTGGAGCAGCTGGAACGCACCCCGGAAGCCCGTGCCAACATGGCCTATACCCGCTATGTGCTGGAGCGCGGTCTGGCCGGCGATGCGCTCGATCTGCTGGTGGCGCTGGCGCCCTGTGTCCTGGGCTATGCGGAGATCGGGCGCGCGCGCATCGCCCATCCGGCAACCCGGCTGGAAGGCAATCCCTACCGAGCCTGGCTGGAAATGTACGCCGATCGCGAGATGCAGCAGCTGGCCGCCGCGGTCGCCGCCCGGATGCAGCGGCTGGCGGAGCAGCGCATGGGCGAGGGCCGCTACGCCAGCCTGGTCCGCACCTTCACCGATGCGACCCGGCTCGAAGTCGGCTTCTGGGACATGGGGCTGAACCCGGATACCTGAGGGCAGCTTGAATTTTGCCGGTTTCTGGCAAACACTGAGTGCAGTGTCGCCGGCAGGCGTTCCGGGCGGTTCCGGACCCGGCGGTGGAGAACAGCCATAATGCAGCGCGAACGAATCAGAAACTTAGGGGTGGGGATACTGGTGGCCGCTTGCGGGTGGTCCGCTTCGGTCATGGCCCAGGACCACGATGCGCCACCGCTGTACGAGACGCTGCAGCTGGCCGCCGATTTCCTGCCCGACCCGCGGGTGGTCGAGCTGCTGGCCGGGGGCGATTTCGACGCCGCCGGACTGGGCGCCGGCTGTGTCGGCTACATCAATCCCGACAGCCCCGACGTGACCATCGAGTTTGCCGATCCGCAGCGGCCGCTCAATCTCTACGTGCGCTCGGACAGCGACACCACCCTGGTGGTACGCTTGCCCAACGGCAACTGGTTGTGCGATGACGACAGCGAAGGGGTCAATCCCTGGGTTAGGCTTCCCAAGCCGGTGCCGGGCCGCTACGCGGTCTGGGTGGGCACGTTCAGCGCGCAGGACTTCCCCTCGGCGAACCTGTACGTATCGGAACTGGATCCCGACTGGGGAGGAGGCGAGGCGGTCGCGGACTTCGATCCCGAGGCCGCGCCGCGCTTCGGCAGCCATGCCCTGACCCCTGGTTTCGCGCCGGACCCGCTGGAGATCGCGCTCAGCGCCGGGGGTAGTGATGCCGCCTCGGACTTTGCCCCCGCGTGCAGCGGTCGGGTCGATGCCTCGGCGCCGGATGTGGTGTTCAGCGTGGCAGCCGGTCTGCCCGCACTGACGGTCTATGCGACCTCGGATGCCGATACCACCTTGGCGGTGCTGACCCCCGCGGGTGACTGGTTGTGCGACGATGACAGCCATGGCCTGAATCCCGCCGTGACCGTGGCCGCCCCGGAACCGGGCGAGTATCGGGTCTGGGTCGGCCTGTGGGGTGGGGAGGATGCCGAGGCCATGCTGTTCGCCACCGCCGGGGCGCCGGCCTGGGACGATGGCGTTCCCCGGATGGCCGATCTGCCACCCATCGACATCGCCGGCCTGTCGCCCCTGGCCGCGTTCGAACGGATCGTCGCCGAGGTCGCGCCGCCCGGCGGTCTGGTATGGAGTTCCGCCGAACCACTGGGTGATACGGGCTTCACACTGCATGGGGTGGAGTTGCAAGCCGATTTCGACGAGCCGCCGATTCGCATGGAACGTGTGGTGGTCGATCGCCTCGACCTGGAAGCCATGGCCAGTCAATCACCGCCGGCTTTCCTCGATATCGCCATTGCCGGACTGGTGGTGCCGATCGATCCGGCCGACGCGCCGGAACAGTTGGCCGAGCTGGGTATCGATACGTTGACCCTGGATGCCGCGCTGGCTTTCGAGCACGATGCTGCGACCCGGCGCCTGACACTGGACCACCTGAACCTGGACCTGCGGGAACTCGCCGCCCTGGAACTGGGCTTGGTGATCGATGGCTTCGATGCCGAGGAGCTGATGAGCGGACTGTTCGATCCGCTGGCGCCCGGCACCGGCCTGGTGGAAGCCCATCTGAGCTTTCAGGACGCCGGCCTGCTCCAGCGTTTGATGGCCCAGGCCGCCGCCGATCAGGGGATTACGGTCGAGGCATTGATCGAGCAGTCCATTGGTGAACTGGATCAACAGCTGCCTCCGGGTCTGGCCGATGATCCGGCGGTGCAAGC
>CAYMHN010000084.1:0-6095 GCA_964390235.1 uncultured Candidatus Competibacteraceae bacterium | reverse complement strand
GCCAGGCCCTGGAGTCGTTTCTGCGCGATATTCCCGAACAGTCGGGTACCTTGCTGATTCGCCTGAGGCCGCCGCAACCGCTGGGGCTATCCGGTTTCCTCGGCCTGGAAGAGGCGCCGGACGAGCTGTTCCGGGCCCTGGGGCTGTCGATCGAGTACACGCCACGGTAGGGTGGGCAACTTGTTGCCCACGCGGGTCTTGCCGCTGCCACGCAATCTACGGCCGGGCCGCCATGGCCTGGCGTATGGATTCCAGCGGCAGGAGCGCGTCCGGGTCGATCCCGATGACCGGCTCTTCGGGCAGCAGCGGATCGTGGGTCGCCAGCTGCCGCTCCACCACCGCCAGGTCGGCGTCCGAGGCGTCGTCCCCGGCTGCCAGCCGCCGATCGATTCGGGCCTTCAGGCGCTCGACATCGATGCGATAGTCCAGGATCCGGAACGGTACGCCGCGCCGCCGCGCCAGGGAGGCGAAGACGCCTCGCCGGGCGGCCTTGAGAAAAGTGGCATCGACGATTACCGGATAGCCCGCGACGAGCAGTCCTTCGGCCAGTTCCGCCAGACGGGCGTAAGTGCGTGCGGTGCTGTCGGGAGCATATAGACCGCTATCCAGGCCGTCGTCGTGGCGTTCCAGAGGCCCGATCCCGGCCAGGCGCTTGCGCTCCACATCGGAGCGGATGCGCACCGCGCCGATCGCCTCCAGCAAGGGTTGGCTGAGCGTGGTCTTGCCGGAACCGGAAAACCCATGGTTGATGAACAGGGCCGGCCGTCCCGGTCGGCTAAAGCGTTCCGCCAGATCGAGATAGCCGTGACACTGTGCCAGCACGGCGTCCCGTTCCCGCGGGACGAGATCGCTTTGGCCAAGCCGGAGCGTGGCGACCTTGGCGCGTACCATGGCCCGGTAGACCTGGTAGAACGGCAGCAAGCCGAGTCCCGGGTAATCGCCGCTGCGCTCCAGCCAGGCGTTGAGGTAGCGACCGGCATGGGCAAGCGCGCCGTGATCGCACAGATCCATGGTGAGAAACGCCACGTCACTGATGATATCGATCCAGCGCAGCGATTCGTTGAACTCGATGCCGTCGAACAGGGTGACCGCGCCGTCGATGATCGCGATATTGCCCAGATGCAGATCGCCGTGGCACTCGCGGATGAACCCGGAACGCTTGCGCTCGATCAGTAGCGGTGTGAGTTCCGCGTAGCGTCTACGGGTCCAGTCCGCGAGCCGATCGAGGCGGGTGTCGTGCCCGGTGAGCAGGGTCCGCAACTGGTCGAAGTTCTGCTGCATGGGTTCGAACACGCTGATCGGTTCGCCGTGCGGGCTGTCCGGCGGTGCCACTTCGATCTCGGCATGGAACTCCGCGGTACACCGAGCGAGTTCGTCGATTCGACCCGGGGGCAGGGCGGCGCGCGCCAGCAGTCGGTCCAGCCGCTGATCCTGGTCGAAGCGGATCATGCGCACGGCATACTCGATGACCGGACCCTGGCCGTCGATCCGCGGCTGTTCCGGCGTGCCGGTAATGGTGACCACGGACTGGTAGAGCCGGGGCGCCAGTCGCCGGTTGAGGCGCAGTTCCTCCCGGCAGAAGAAGGCTCGGCGCTCGAGAGTGGAAAAATCAAGAAATCCCGGGTTCAGGGGTTTCTTGATCTTGTAGGCGTAGCCACCGGCCAGCAGAATGCTGGAAATGTGGGTCTCGATCCGTTCCACCCGTTCGACCGGATGCGGGTACACTTCCGGCCGCAGCAGGGCGACGATCAGCGTCTCGTGATCTTGCAGGGCGGTGTCGATCCGGGTGCTCATGGAGTCAGGGACGGGCCGGGCAGCGCCCTATGGTACTATCGAATCGTATCCCTCAACACAGCTGTGGTCCGCTGCTGCACTGGCCCAGATACCAGCGCACCATCTCGGCCTCCACTGCGTTCAGCTTGTACCCCAGGCCCGGCATCTCGCCGCTGCCGTTGCGCACGATCTCGACGAAGCGCTGCGGCTGATCGGCGTGGCTCATTTGCGGCTGGGTGCCATGGCAGTTGACGCAACTGCGCCAGTAGGTCCGTTCGCCCTGGCGCAGTACCTCGTCCAGGGTCAGTACGGTCTCGTCCAGCGCCTCGACCGGGCTGATCGCCACGAGCACGGTCGGCTCTGGCGGGCTGTCGGGCGCCGGCGGTTCATCGGCACTGCCCAGGATCAGCACGGCGGTCAGCAGCACCGGGCTGAAAATACCCATCAGCAACTTTGTGCACAGCATAACCTTCAATTCCGTTCAACTGAATTCGACAATATGGTTACTATGCTCGAACACATTTTCCCGATGATGTCGGATAATGGTGCTAGCGCACGGCTTTGTTTCAATGGTTTCTGAACCCACGCAGCCATGAACCCGCCATCCGATCCGGTGCTGATCGAACTCATGGACGCCGGCTTCGACCGGCAAGGCGTGGGTTTTTGTCTATGCGATGCCGGGGACCGGGTCGTACACTGGAACCGGACTTTCCGGCAACTGTTTCCGGAACTCGCCGATCTGTTGCAACCCGGCATGCCTTATCGACAGTGTCTGCTGCGGGTATTCGAAGTTGATTTGCCGCGTGCGACCGCGGCCGAGATCGGGCGGGCGGTGGAACTCGCCAGCCAGCGTCGCCGTCAGCGATCCGAACCCTATGTGCTGCGCCGCCAGGATGGCAGCCGGATCCGCATCGACCGCTGCCATGCCGACGATGGCCATATGCTGAGCCTCTACCGACGCATCGACCCCCATGAACTGTCCGGGGAGCTGGTCGAGACATTGGATGTGATCTCGACCGTCAGCATCGGGACCGACATCACCGACCTCAAGCGGCGCGAAGCCGAGCTGTCGCGCCAGGCGGCGATGCTCAGCGCCATCAATTACGCCGCCACCCGGCTGATCAGCCATGCCGACTGGCAGTCGGTGGCCGAGGACTTGCTGGCCCGTCTGGGTCAGGCTTCGGGGGTCAGCCGGGTGCTGGTGTTCAAGATTGATCGTCAGGCCGACGGATCGCTGCGCCAGACCTGCCACAGTGAGTGGACGGCGACCGGGATCGCCAGTGTCAAGGACTATGCCCGTAATCGGGACAATCCCGTGTTGGCGGTCGATGCCTTGCGCGGCGAGTGGATCGCCCGGCGGCAGCGCGGAGAGATCATCCAGGCCCGGGTTCACGAACTGGATGGTTATCTGAAGGACAAGTTCACCGCCGAGGACGTGCTGTCCCTGGTTTCGGTACCGATCATGGTGCAGGGCGACTGGTGGGGGCATATCAACTTCCACGACTGTTGCCGGGAACGGGTCTGGACGGCGGTGGAGTTGGACGTGTTGGAAACCGCCGCCATTCTGCTGGCGGAAATCGTCGAGCGTGGCCAGATCGACAGCGCGCTGCGCGACAGCGAGCAGCGGTTCCGCTCCATCGCCATGGCCCTGCCGATCATCATCACTCGCTTCGGCGAAGGCACCATACTTTATGCCAGTCCGCCGGCGGCGGAGATGCTGGGAACCCGGGTGACCGAGCTGGTCGGCCGGCCGATCGGTGCCTTCTATGCCGATACCGGGTTGCGCGAGCAGCTGCTGAAGAAGCTGGTGCGCCGCAATGGCCTGGATGACGAGGAAGTCGTCTACCGGCGCGCCGACCACCGGCTGTTACCGACTACCCTGACCGCCCGGCGCATCAGCTACGACAATCAGGATGCCATCATCAGCGCGCTGACCGATCTCAGTGCCCGCAAGGCCGCCGAGGCCGAAATCGCCCGCCAGCGGGACGCCCTGCACCAGGCCGACAAGATGAGCGCCATGGGTTCGCTGCTGGCCGGGGTGGCGCATGAACTCAACAATCCGCTGGCGGTGCTGGTGGGCCAGGCGCTGATGATGGAAGAGGCACTGACCGATGCGCCGGAGCAACGCGACCGAGCCGGTCGGATCCGCGCCGCCGCCGAACGCTGCGGCCGGATCGTCAAGACCTTTCTGGCCATGGCCAGGCAGCGGCCGTCGGTACGCAGCCGGGTCGATCTGGTCCAGGTGATCGAGGCGGTACTCGATCTGACCGCCTACGGCATCCGCAGCAGCGATATCCGGGTCGAGCGGGACTTCGCTCCCGACCCCCCGCAACTGTGGGCCGATCAGGACCAGCTCAGTCAGCTGGTGCTGAATCTGGTGATCAACGCCCAGCAGGCGCTGCAAGATAGCTCGGGGCCGCGTCGCTTGCGGATCGGCGTCCGACCGGTGGTCGGCGACGGGCTGCTGCTGGAGGTGGCCGATAATGGTCACGGGGTACCGGCGGAGCTGCGGGAACGCATCTTCGAGCCATTCTTCACCACCAAGCCGGCCGGGGTCGGCACCGGAATCGGCCTGGCCTTGTGCCAGAGCATCGTGCTGACCCATGGCGGGCGGATCGAACTGGACCGGGCGGCGGAGGGCGGGGCCTTGTTCAGGGTCTGGTTGCCGCCGGGCGACATCCCGTCCGTGACGGCAGCCGACACGGTGCTTGAGGTTCGTTTCGCCGAACCGGCCGGGCGGCGGATCCTGGTGGTCGACGATGAACCCGAGATCGGCGAACTGTTGTGCGACATCCTCAGCGAGGCCGGCCACTCCGTCCGACTGGCGGGCAGCGGTCGCGAGGCGCTGGAGCGCCTCACCGAACAGAGCTTCGATCTGATCCTGTCGGATCTGCGCATGCCGGACCTGGATGGCCTGGCCCTGCACCGGGCCTTGTTGAAGCACTGGCCACCCTTGCACGAGCGGCTGATCTTCGTCACCGGCGATATCCTGGGTGGTACCGAGTCGGTCGATCTGCGCAGCGTGGCGCCGGTGCTGGAAAAGCCGTTCAAGCCCGACGAGGTGCGCCGTCTGGTGGCGAATTGTCTGGCCGCGCTGGCCGACGACTAACCGTTGCGGCTCAGGCGTTGCGGCTCGGCCGCGGTGGCGCCGACGATCCGCTCGCCGGCGACCGGCAGCGTGATGGTGAAACTGGCTCCACCGTCCGGGTTGGTGTCAGCGCTGAGCACGCCGTGGTGGGAATGAATAATGGCATGGCTGACCGACAGCCCCGCACCCAGTCCTATCCCCGGTCCCTTGGTGGTGTAGAACGGTTCGAAGATGCGCGAGCGCAGTTCGGCCGGGATGCCGGGGCCGTTGTCGCTGACCCGGATCCGGACCTGTTGGCCGGCCGGATCGTACTGGGTGCCGATCAGCAGCCGGGCCGGACCGTCATGGGCTTGCAACGCCTGCTGGGCGTTGACCACCAGATTCATCAGCACCTGGCTGAGCTGGTCGCCGTCGGCCTGGATGGGAGGCAGGTCGGCTTGCAGGCGCAGCTCCAGCTCGATGCCGTGTTTGCGCAAGCCATAACCCAGCATTTCCACCACGCTCTCGATCAGGCTGTTGAGCTGTACCTGGCCGGGATTGGGGGGGCGCTGGCGGGCGATGGAGACGAAGGTCTTGACGATGCGCGCGCAGCGCTCGGCCGCTTCGCGAATCTTGCGGATGCTGCCGGCGAACTGGGAATTGGCCGTCTCGGATTCCAGCATGTGCGCCCGCCCGACCACGATGGATAGCGGATTGTTGAGTTCGTGCGCCACCCCGGCCAGCAGCGAGCCCAGGGCGCCGAGCTTCTCGCTTTGCAGCAGCATCTCGCGCTGGCGGGCGATTTCCAGCTCGGCCTGTTTCTGCTGGCTGAGGTCGCGGATGTAGGCGGTGAACAGGCGTCGTTCGGCCAGCTTGACCTCGGCCAGGGCGATCTCCACCGGAAATCGGCTGCCGTCGGCGCGGATCGCGACCAGTTCGTTGCGCTTGCCGAGCAGGCGCAGATCGGTGGTGTCCAGACAGCGACTGGCTTCGCAGTCGCACCTGCCGCGGTTGGCGGAGGGCAGGATGACCTCGGCCAGGGAGCGCCCCAGTACCTGGTCGCGGCGATAGCCGAACATGCGCTCGGCGCTGGGATTGAATTCGATGATGGCGGAACGCTCGTCGATGGCGATCACCGCGTCCAGGGCCGAGGCGATGATGGCTGTCTTGAGCGCGTCGCTCTCGCTCAGCTGCTGGAGATAGGCCCGGTTGTTGCGGAACGTGGTGGCGATGATGTCCAGCCAGGGTTGCCACA
>CAYMHN010000083.1:0-9918 GCA_964390235.1 uncultured Candidatus Competibacteraceae bacterium | reverse complement strand
CCGGTCTCGGCCGCGCCGATGGCCGCCGCCGCGATTTCATCGGGCGTCACCGGCAGATGCGGCGACATCGAGGGCGTGTGGATGCTGCCGGTGACGGCGCAGGTGATGATGACTTTGCGGGTTCGGGGCGGTTTCATGGTTTTATCGGTTGTGTCGTTCTGGCACACGGGAAATGTTGACGCTCGTAGACTTCGACCAGGGTTACCAGGACATCAAGGCGCTCCCCTTCGGGCGAGCCGACCTCGGCCATCATCAGTGTCTCGATTTCCTTCAGGGCTGCACGGTTATCGGCATCTGTCTTGATCGGTTTGATATCCACCAAGCTCTCCATCAGATCGTTTGCGCATCAATGGCATCATACCGGGCATGCGTGCCGAGTCGTACTCTACTCGTCCGCTCACACGTCAATCCAGAATCGCAGCGCGACCGCCAGTCGTTTCATCGCCGACTCGTCCAGACGCCCGATCACCGACCCGATACGCTGAACGGGCAAGGTGATGAGTTTGTCGGACATGATGAAGGATTCACGCTGGAGCCCGTTGAATTCATCAGGTGACACCGGAATACGGAAGTCATCAGTGTCCAGTATGGCGAAAGTGGTGATCGGACACAGGGTGACACTGGGTGGTTCGATCAGTGCCAGATCGTTCTGCACGACTACTGCCGGCCGCGGTTTGCCGTAGGGGCCACCGGCATAGGTCACCACGGCACCGCGGCTCAGCGCCAATCAGCGAACTCCGGTTCGACCATCCAGTCCTGATCATCCGCCGCGTTGGCCAGATTGCGCAACTGGCGCTCGATGCGCGCCCGCACGGCGGGATTCGAGGTATCCAGTCGCCAGACTTCGGCCGCCCGATAACCAGCAGCCCGCATGCGCTGGCGGTATTCGCGGCTGCGCTGGGCGCTGGAGCGAGTTTCGGATATGGCCATTGGCCCGTGTCTCGTGAGCTAGTGTCGAAATGCTACTTGTTCCTAGGGACGATGACAATCGCAGCCGTAGGCGAGCGACACAATCTGTCGCAATACTATGCGAAACTCGATGAAAATCAGCCACAGAGTTTCCGACATGGCCAGACTTCTCGACACCTCGCCCGACTGCTGATGCTGCTGGCCAACGACACCCATCCCCCGGGACTCGCCTCGCTGCTGGCTCCGATCCCGCGTCCCGCCGAACCCGACTTCGACACCGGCGCCGAGCTGCGCCTGCTGATCGGCCTGGATCGGCGGCAAGCCGCGCCCCCGCCGGTGGCCGGTCTCGATCTGGCCATCGGCATTGGCACCGACTGGTGCGATCATTCGCCCGAGTTTCCCTGTCTGGAACGGCTGCCGCCGCATGCCCATGTGGTCCGCATGCTCACCGCCACCCTGCACCAGCCGGGCCTGTTCTGCTTCGATTATTTCGATCTGCGTGACTGCGTGCGGGCTTGCGAGGGTCATGCCGGGTACCGCCACTTCGCCGGCTCTCTGAACCGGTTCGATGAACTGCTGGATGCCCTCGTCCATCCCGACCTGATACCGGTCTGGCAGCGCAGCCGCGGCCTGCTGTTGTTGATCAGCAGCGGGGTAGGGATAATGATCGACCAATACACCGCCATCGGCGATGCGCTCGTCACGCAGGTACCGGAAACCTGCCGCAGTGCCGTAGCCACGGCGCTGTACGCGAGTCGGCCGGAGACCGAGGATTGCAACTGGGTTTGGGTCGATGTGATTTCGGGAGGCGAGAATCCGATACATGAAACTGTCCGCGCAGGAAGTTGAACGGTTCTACCGCATCTGGTGGCCGCTACTTCGGTATGTGAATGCAAAACATCGCATCTGCTCCGATTTCCCGGCCGATCACAAGAAATCCTCGATCAATCCCGAGGATGCCCACAAGATTCGCAACGTGCTCTGGGCGTCCGATGAGTTGCTGGAGACGTTCGTCAAGGAAAACCCCGGCAAGCTGTCAGCGTCCGATCTGGATCTTGCCGCGAGCTGGCGCAATCGGGTCGAGGGTCAGTTCTTCATCTTCCGCCATCTCAAAAGCTACTCGATCTTTCTCGTTGATGAACAACCGCCCCGCGCCTATGGCGTTCTGGGCCTGGTCAGCACCATCGAGGACACCGTCCCCTGGCCGCTGCCCGTGCTAGTCAAGGCCGTTCTGCTACCCTTCGAAGACCGGATCATCTACGACAGCCTGCTGATGCCTTATCCGGTAACCTTCGGCGGCGGCATCCGGCGCAATCTCAATGAAGCCTACCGCACGGTGCGGGAACGCGGCGGCGTGATCACCACTCTGCAACCTCAACCGATCGAGGAGGTGCAAAAGGAGGTCCACCAGGGCAACCGTCAGATTCTGGCAGCCTTTCGCAAATACATGGCGAAGACCGGTCTGAGCGTAAAGAAGATCGAGCACCATGCGCGCACCATCGAGGCTTTCGAAGAAACCTGCCTATCGGCCCGAAAACCCCCTCGGTCCTTGCTGGATATCCAGCTCGACGAGCTGCGACAGTATCTGAACAACCAGGGCAAGAACACCGACATGGTCAGCTTCAAACGTCTGGCACGATTTCTCAGAGACACTGGCCGCATCGACTGGAACCAGGCGGAGGACATGCTGGAGCTTTTGAAGCAGCGGTAGGGCGAGCAACAACAAATTACCTGCCCGTGTGACCGGCGTCACAGCCTGCAAGCCGTGATCGCGTTAGGGTATTGGCGATGACGTCAATACGACGCTGCTCAGAGGGTCGACATGCCATTCATTCCGTGGACCGGCTGGCTGGTGCTCGTGGCCATGCTGATCGTGGCGCCTGCCGGACTGGCCGAGAGTCAAGGGGAAGGAGTCCCGATCAACGAGCGCTTCGAAGCGCTGGGAACGAGACTGGATGCCCTGGAACGAGAACTTCAGGAACTCAAGGCCCTGGCAGCCGAAGCCAAGCAACGGGATCGATCTTCTAGCGACATCCACTACCGGCATTCCTCATCAGCCGTGGTCGAAACTGCCGAAACTGCTCAAGGCCACACAACCACAGCCTTATTCGCCACCCTGCTAGTCTCCCTGGGCGGTCTGCTCCTGCTGGCGGCGCTTTGCATACTCCGCCGGTCGCGCTGACAACCTACCGTGTCCCCGTGCTTGATGTTCACCGCTCCCCCTTGCGATACGGCACCATCAGCGCCTGCGGGTAGCTGGCCCGGCGCGACATGATCACCAGCGCCAGGATCGACAGCAGATACGGCAGCATCAGGAACACCTGATACGGCACGACGGCGCCGATCTGCTGTTGTAGTCTGACCTGGAAGGCATCGAAGGCGCCGAACAGCAAGGCGCCGAGCAGCGCCTTGCCCGGTCGCCAGGAGGCGAACACCACCAGGGCGATGCAGATCCAGCCGCGCCCGGCGACCATCTCGAAGAAAAACGCATTGAACGCGCTCATGGTCAGAAAGGCACCGCCCAGGGCCATGAAACCGCTGCCCACCATCACCGCGCCGATGCGGACCAGATAGACATCGATGCCCTGGGCCTCGGCCGCGGCCGGGTTCTCGCCCACGGTGCGCAGCGCCAGACCCAGGGGCGTGCGATACAGCACCCAGGCCACCACGGCGACCGACACGAAGGCCAGATAGGTCAACGGGGTCTGGTTGAAGAACGCCGGACCGAATAGCGGAAGTTCGACCAGCCAGGGAATCGCCAGCGGCTGGAAGGCTTCGATGCGCGGTGGGGTGGTGACGTCCGGCAGCAGCATGCGATAGGTGAAATAGGCCAGACTGGTGGCGAACAGGGTGATGCCCAGGCCGGTGACATGCTGCGACAATCCCAGCGGCACGGTGAACAAGCCGTGCAGCAGGCCGCAGGCCATGCCCACCAGCATGGCCACCGCCACCCCGGTCCACAGATCGGCACCCAGATACACCGCCATCCAGCCGGTCATTGCGCCCAGCGTGAAGATGCCCTCGATGCCCAGGTTCAGCACTCCGGCGCGTTCGCAGATCAGCTCGCCCAGGGTGCCGAAGATCAGCGGCGTGGCGATGCGCACCGCCGCCACCCAGAAACTGGTGGTGAGCAGGATCTCCAGCGCATCCAGCATCAGCGCCCCCGGCGCAGCCGGTAGCGCAGCAGCAAGCTGCACAACAGCATGGTCAGCAAGGCCAGGGCCACGATCAGATTGGCGATATAGCTGGACACCCCCAACCCCCGGCTCATGCTGTCGGCACCGACGAAGACGACGGCGATGAACAGCGCGGACAGTACCACCGCCAGAGGGTTGAGCTGGGCCAGCATCGCGACCACGATGCCAGAATAACCATAACCGGGCGACAGGTCCTGGGTCAGATAACCTCTGAGGCCGGCCACCTCGCCGACCCCGGCCAGACCGGCCAGGGCGCCGGAGATCAAGCCGACCCGGATCATCACCGCGTTCACCGGCATGCCGGCATAGCGGGCGGCGGCCGGGTTGGCGCCGACCGCGCGCAGCTCGAAACCCCAAGTGCTGCGCGCCACCAGCAGCCAGATCAACAGCGCCGCCACCAGGGCCACGATCAGGCCCGCATGCAGCCGGGTGCGGGGCAGCAGCTTGGGCAGCATGGCCGCCTCGATGATCGGCTCCGACTGCGGCCAGCCCATGCTCATCGGGTCCTTCATCGGCCCTTCCAGCATCATGCCCACGAACAGCAACACCACGAAATTCAGCAGCAAGGTGGTCACCACCTCGTCCACGCCGAGGCGCAGCTTGAGCAGGGTCGGGATCAGCAGCAGCAGCGCACCGGCCAGGGCGCCGGCCAGCAATACCAGGGGAATCATCACCGCGGGGGGTAGCAGGATCGCGCCGCTGCCGACCGCGACGGCGGCCAGCGCGCCGACATACAACTGCCCTTCCCCGCCGATGTTCCACAAGCGGGCACGGAAGGCCACCGCCGCCGCCAGCCCGGTCAGGATCAGCGGCGCGGCCCGGGTCAGGGTTTCGGTGAGGGCGAAGCGCGAACCCAGGGCGCCCTGGAACATCCGGCCGTAGGCATCCAGCAAGGGCGCGCCGGCCCATGCCAGCGGCAGGGCCGCCAGCGCCAGCGCCAGCAACACGGCGAGCACCGGCACGGCGATGGCCAGCAGCAGCGGTGTGTGCTCGCGCGGTTCAAGCCGCATCGGTCAGCACCTGGTCCAGCTCATGGCCAGCCATCATCAGGCCGAGGCCACGGATCGTCACCTGCTCCACCGGCAGAGCCGGACCGAGCCGGCCGCGATACACCACGGCGACCCGATCCGCCAGGGTCAGCAGCTCGTCCAGATCCTCGCTGATCAGCACGATGCCGGCGCCCCGCGCCCGCGCGGCCAGCAGCTGCTGGTGCACATAGCGCACCGCGCCGACATCCAGCCCGCGGGTCGGCTGGTCGGCCAGCAGCAGATCGGGTTGGCGACCCAGCACCCGGCCCAGGATCAGCTTCTGCATATTCCCACCGGACAGCAGCTTGGTGCGGGCCTGCGGTCCCGGACAGCGGATATCGTAGTCGGCGATGACCCGCCGGCTGTGTTCCCGGGCGGCGCGGCGGCGCAGCAGGCCGAAGCGCTGCCAGGCCGGTCGGCGGTAATCCTCCAGCAGCAGGTTCTCCCATAGCGCCAGATCGCCGATCACGCCGTCGCGGTGGCGGTCCTCCGGAATCCGCCCCACTTCGGAGCGTACCCGCGCCGCCGGATCGGCCCGGGTCACCGGCCGTCCCAGCAACTGCAAGGTTCCGGAGACCGGCGCGTACAGACCGGCGATCAGACCCGCCAGCGCCGCCTGACCGTTACCGGACACACCGGCGATGCCGACGATCTCATGGCGGTACACGCTCAGCTCGGCCCCATCCAGCAGGGTCCGGCCGTGATCGCCGCGCAGCGTCACCCCGCGCATCTCCAGCACCGATTCGCCGGGGGGCTGCGGCGGGCGGATCGTCGGTGGCAGGTCCCGGCCGACCATGAGTTCGGCCAGTTGGTGGCGGTCGGTGGCCTCGGTGGACCGCTCAGCCACCACCCGACCGCCGCGCAGCACCACCACCCGCCGGCTGAGCGCCATCACCTCGGCCAGCTTGTGGGAGATGAACACCACCGCCAGACCCTGTTGCGCCAGCCGGCGCAGGGTGTCGAACAAGCGTTCGCTCTCCTGCGGGGTCAGCACCGCCGTCGGCTCGTCCATGATCAGGACCCGCGCCTTGCGGTACAGAGCCTTGAGCAGCTCGACCCGCTGGCGCTCGCCCACCGACAGCTCGGCCACCCGCGCGGTAAGCGGCACTTGCAGGCCGACCTGCTCGATCAGCGCGTTCAGGCGCTGACGAGCATCGCTGCGCCGGGAGAACGGCCACCACAGCGGTTCGCTGCCCAGTACGATATTGTCCAGCACGCTCAGATTGCCGGCCAGGGTGAAATGCTGGTGGACCATGCCGATGCCGGCGGCCAGCGCTGCCTGCGGCGAACCCGGTTTGAGCGGCTGCAACTGGCCGACCACGTCGGCGACCTCGATGGTGCCGGCATCGGCCACATAGTGGCCGAACAGGATGTTCATCAGCGTGGTCTTGCCGGCCCCGTTCTCGCCCAGCAAGGCCAGGATCTCGCCCGGATACAGATCCAGATCGATGGCGTCGTTGGCGCGCAGCGCACCGAAGACCTTGCTGATCCCGCGCAGCCGCAGGACGGGGGATGGATTCATGCGAACGCCTGAACCCCTCCCCCTTTATAAGGGGGAGGTCGGGAGGGGGTGTCTTGTCACCGCGTCGAGCGCGGCTCGGAATCGTTGACGTTGACCCGGAACAGACCGTCGAGGATTTCCTGCTGCCGCGCCATGACCGAATCGATCACCGCCTGCGGCACCAGCTCGGCGTCCATGGGCGCCAGCGAGCCGCCGCCGTAGGCCATGAAACTGTACTGGCCGTAGTCGGCGGCCTCGAAGCTGCCGTTGCGCACCGCCTCGATGGCGCGGTCCACGGTGGGCTCCATATGCCACAGCGCACTGGCGACCACGGTGCCGGGATAGTCCGCCCGGGTGTCGATCACGTTACCGATGGCCTTGATGCCCCGCTCGGCGGCGGCATCGGACACCCCGAAGCGCTCCGCGTACATGAGGTCGGAGCCAGCGTCGATCATCGCGAAGGCGGCTTCCTTGGCCTTGGGCGGGTCGTACCAGCTGCCGATGAAGTTGACCAGGAACTGTACCTCCGGGTTGACCTCGCGGGCGCCGTCCATGAAGGCGTGCATCAGGCGGTTGACCTCGGGGATGGGATAGCCGCCCACCATGCCGATCAGATTGGATTCGGTCAGACTGCCGGCGACCATGCCGGTCAGATAGGACGGCTCGTGTATCCAGTTGTCGAACACCGCGAAATTGCCGCCGCTGGGGCCGAAGCTGGAGCCCATCAGAAACGCCACCTCGGGGTAATCGGCGGCCACGTTGCGCGCCGCCCGTTCGACCCCGAACACCTCGCCGATGATCAGCTGCTTGCCGGCCTCGGCGTACTCGCGCATCACCCGCTCGTAGTCGGTATTGGACACGTTCTCGGAGTAGACATAGGTGATATCGCCCCGCTCCTGCGCGGCGTTGAGCGCCTTGTGGATGCGGCTGACCCACTGCTGCTCGACCGGCACGGTGTAGATCGCCGCCACGTCGATGCTCTGGGCAAAACCCGCCGTCAGTCCGGCCGCCATCAGAATGGCCGTCGCCAGTACCCGGATCATCAGTTGCTTCAATATGTTCATGGTGTCCCCCTGCGTTCGGTATCGCTGCGCAGTATAGACAGCCGCAGGATGGGGTGCCAGACCGGCGTTATGGTCAACCGAGCGTCGGACCCGGGGAAAATTGCCCAAATTGTGATCTAGATCACAGATCAACCAGCTCTGGATGGGTAACAATTCACGCACGGGAACCTCTCGATCCAACAGCCCCGCAAGGACGCGCGCAAGGATGCAGGGCTAAGGACATGTCATCTTCCAGTGGCATGGCGATACGGATCGTGAGGTTCCCGCTTTTTGATAGCACACCGAGTGGCGCAGCTGGCCGGCTCTTCCAGACCACGCGGGTCTGGCTCCATTGAAACCGGCGGCGCAACGGTGCGCGGTGCGCAATCTACCCGTTACTTGGTTAGGCGATTTCAGTGCCTGTCTAAAGAGAGTTGCTGGTAGGGGATTCAGTCGCTCAGCTCCAAGCGTCGTTCGATGCGTGCGACGCGGCGGGTCAGATCGTCGATCCGCTCATGTGCGGCCGGCAGCGACAGTACCAGCGTTGCCAGATGTTGCTCCTGAGCGGTCATGCGCACTTCCAGCCGGGTCATGCGGTCGCCAAGCTCGCGTTGGCCATTCACTAAATCCGATCGCAGTGCGGCGATGTCGGCTTGCACCCGCTTGAGAACCTCCAATACGAGGTTTTCATTCTCGTCGGTCATACCAAGGTCTCCATGGTCCGCGTGAGGGTAGCAGACACAGGTCGGATACTGATGCCCCGGGCAGGACTTGAACCTGCGACCTGTCGCTTAGGAGGCGACCGCTCTATCCGGACTGAGCTACCGGGGCAGTGGTCTCGAAGTCTGGTCGATTCGACCGGTAGCGTCAAGCCGAGGGCGACGCCGCGACGGCCGCGCCGCTGTCGATCAAATCCTTGATTTCCGAATCGGAATAGCCCAGTTCGGCGAGCACTTCGCGGGTATGCTCGCCGTACACCGGCGCACCGCGGCGGATGTCCGCGGGGGTCTCGGAATAACGCACCGGATGGCCCAGGGTCCGGACTTCGCCCAGCTGGCTGTGGGGTGCCGTGGTGACCATGCCGCGGGCTCTGGCCTGCGGGTCGGCGTGCATCTGCTTGATGTCGAGTATCGGCCCGGCCGGCACCCCGGCCTCGGCCAGTTGGCGCAGCCAGTAGTCGGTCGGGCGGTGGCGCAGGCGTTCCGACAGGGCTTCCACCAGTTCTTCGCGATGGGCCATGCGCCCGTCGTTATCGACGAACCGCAGGTCCCTGGCCAAGTGTTCCGCATCCAGTACGGTCAGCAGCTTCAGCCAGTTGCGCTGGTTGGCGGCGCCGACCGTGATCCAGCCATCGGCCGTGGGCAGGGCCTGATACGGGGCGTTCAGCGGATGCGCCGAACCCAGCGCCCCCGGGGCGATGCCGGTGGCGAAGGCGATGGCGGACTGCCAGTAGGTATGGACGATGCCGGCCTCGAACAGCGAGGCATCGACCCGCTGCCCCCGGCCGGTTCTGAGCCGGTGAACATACGCGCCCAGCACTCCCATGGCGGCGAGGATGCCGGCGGTGATGTCGGTCACCGGCGCGCCGCACTTGACCGGCGGCCGGCCCGGCCCCTCGCCGGTGATGCTCATCAGACCGGACATGCCCTGGGCGATCAGGTCGAAACCGCCACGCTCCGCATAGGGACCGGTGCGGCCGAAGCCGGAGATCTCGCAATAGATCAGGCCCGGATTGTCGCGCCGCAGCTCCTCGTAGCCCAGGCCCAGCTTCTCCATGGTGCCCTTGCGGTAGTTCTCGATCAGCACGTCGGCGTCCTTGAGCAGCTGCCGCAGCACGGTCCGCCCCCCCTCGGTCTTGAGGTCCAGGGCGATGCCGCGCTTGTTGCGGTTGACCATCAGAAACGCCGCCGCCTCGCCACCGATCCTGGGCGGCGTCATGCGCCGGGCGTCGTCGCCACCCGGCACCTTCTCGACCTTGATCACCTCGGCGCCCATATCGGCCAGCAGCATGCCGCAGGTCGGCCCGGCCATGATGTGGGCCAGCTCGATCACCTTCAGCCCTTGCAGCAGTCCCATTTCAGTGCCCTCGGAATTCGGGTTTGCGCTTGGCCAGAAACGCCTGATACCCGATTCGGAAATCCTCGGTGCCGAAACAGGCATAGCCCTCGTCCCGCTCGGCCTCGCTCAGCGGCGCGGGGTCGGCCAGCCGGCGGGCGAAGCGCTTGTGCCAGCGGGCCACC
>CAYMHN010000082.1:0-10023 GCA_964390235.1 uncultured Candidatus Competibacteraceae bacterium | reverse complement strand
CGGAGTTTTACGATTTCTCGCTGAGCCGCGACCCGGACGAGTTCGGCGCCCTGGCCGAGCAGCCGCTGAGCCAGCTGACCTTCGTGGTGTTCGATACCGAGACCACCGGCCTGGAACCGTCCCGGGGCGACGAGATGGTGCAGATCGCCGGGGTGCGCATCGTCAATCGGCGGATACTGACCGGCGAGTTCTTCGACCGGCTGATCCATCCGGGCCGACCGATTCCGCGCGCCTCGATCCGCTTCCACGGGATCACCGACGAGATGGTCAAGGACCAGCCCCCGGTGCAGGCCGTGCTGCGCGATTTCCACGCCTTCATCGGCGGCGACGACAGCGTGCTGGTGGCCCACAACGCCGCTTTCGACATGAAGTTCCTCAAGCTCAAGGAAGACTCCTCCGGGCTACGCTTCGCCAACCCGGTGCTGGATACCCTGCTGCTGTCGGCCTATCTGCACGACCATGCCCGCGATCACAATCTGGACGCCATCGCCGAGCGGCTGGGCGTGACCCTGACCGACCGGCACAATGCCCTGGGCGACACGATGGGCACCGCCGAGGTGTTCGTCAGGCTGCTCGATCTGCTGGAAGCCCAGGGCATCCGCACCCTGGCCCAGGCCCTGGAGGCCTCGGCCAAGATGGTGCAGCTGCGGCGCATGCAGGCGAAATTCTAGAGCCATGGCCGGTCGCCGCAGGGACTGGCTGCTGGCCTTGTTCGTCATCGGCTGCCTGGCGTTCAACTATCCGCTGCTGGGTCTGTTCGACCGCTTGCGGCTCCCCCTGGGTCTGCCGTTGCTGTATCTGTACCTGTACGGTTTCATCGTCGTCGTCGGGGTGATCCTCGCCGTGGCCATGGTCTGGTTGTCCCGCTCCGGCCGGAGCGAGGCGGACGACGACTAGATGGTGCTGACCGACGGGCTGATCATCACCGTCGCCCTGAGCTATCTGGGGTTGCTGTTCGCCATCGCCTATTACAGCGACCGGCGCGCCGAGACCGGTCGTTCGGTGATCGGCAATCCCTACGTCTATACGCTGTCGATCGCCGTCTACTGCACCGCCTGGACCTTCTACGGCAGCGTCGGCCGGGCCACCGAGACCGGAGTGGGCTTTCTGCCCATCTACCTGGGGCCGACCCTGGTGATGGTGCTGGGCTGGCTGCTGATCCGGCGCATCGTGCGCATCTCCAAGACCCAGCGGATCACCTCGATCGCCGATTTCATCGCCTCGCGCTATGGCAAGAGCCCGCTGCTGGGCGGTCTGGTGACGGTGATCGCGGTGATCGGCATCCTGCCCTATATCTCGATCCAGCTGGAGGCCATCGCCACCAGCTTTACCGTGCTCAGCCACTATCCCGAAGTGATCCAGCTGGACAAGGCGGAAACCCAGCCGCTATGGCTGGATACCAGCTTTCACGCCGCCTTGCTGCTGATCGTGTTCACCATTCTGTTCGGCACTCGGCATATCGAGACCACCGAACGCCACGAGGGCATGGTGGCCGCCATCGCCTTCGAGTCGCTGATCAAGCTGCTGGCCTTCCTGGCGGTGGGGGTGTTCGTCGCCTTCGTCATGTTCTCGGGGCCCGGGGAGATCTTTTCCCGGGTCGCCACCCGGCCGGAACTGCAGCGGCTGTTCAGCATGGAGGCCATCCCCGGCGGCTTCGGCGGCTGGCTGACGCTGGTGTTTCTGGCCAGCATGGCCTTCCTGTTCCTGCCGCGCCAGTTCCAGGTGCTGGTGGTGGAGAATGTCAACGAGTCCCATCTGCGCACCGCCAGCTGGCTGTTCCCGCTGTATCTGCTGGTGATCAATCTGTTCGTGCTGCCGATCGCGCTGGGCGGGATGCTGGTGTTCTCGGGGCAACCCATGGATGCCGATACCCTGGTGTTGACCCTGCCGATGCTGGAGCAGCAGCAGCTGCTGGCGCTGATCGTGTTCGTGGGCGGTCTGTCGGCGGCCACCGGCATGGTGATCGTCGAGACCGTGGCGCTGTCGACCATGATCTGCAATGACCTGATCATGCCGGTGCTGCTGCGCCTCAAGCGCTTGCGGCTGGATCAGCGCAGCGATCTCAGCGGACTGCTACTGACCATCCGCCGGATCAGCATCGTGGTGATGATCCTGCTCGGCGATCTGTTCTTCCGCACCGCCGGCGGCGTGTTCCCGCTGGTCACCATCGGTCTGCTGTCGTTCGCCGCCGCCGCCCAGTTCGCGCCCGCCATCCTGTTCGGGCTGTTCTGGCGCCGGGCCAACCGGCTGGGGGCGCTGCTCGGGCTGAGCGGCGGCTTTCTGGTCTGGCTGTATACCTTGCTGCTGCCGATCTCCGGCTGGCTGCCGGCCGGTTTCGTCGAACAAGGCCCCTGGGGTATCGGCCTGCTGCGCCCGCGCGAGCTGTTCGGTCTGAGCGGGCTGGATGTCTACACCCACGGGGTGTTCTGGAGCATGCTGGTCAATATCGGCGGGCTGGTGCTCGGTTCCCTGCTGGTCCAGCAGGGGCCGGTGGAGCGCATCCAGGCCAGCCGTTTCGTCGATGTCTTCAGTCCCGACCGATCCTCGGCCGAACCGCTGATCTGGCGCGGCAGCGTGGATATCGTCGAATTGCGCCAGTTGGTGGCTCGGTTTCTGGGCAGCCAGCGCACCGACCGGGCGTTCGCCCAGTACGCGCGTGAACGCGGCCTGACGCTGGCCACGGGCGCCCAGGCCGACGCCAAGCTGGTCCATCATGCCGAGCAGCTGCTGGCCGGCGCCATCGGCGCGGCCTCGGCCCGGGTGATGATCGGCTCCATCGTCAAGGGTGAGCCACTCAGCCTGAGCGAGGTAATGACCATACTCGACGAAAGCTCGCAGGCGATCCGCCACAGCCGCCAGCTGGAGCAGAAGTCGCAGGAACTGGAGACCGCCTACCGGGAGCTGCACGCAGCCAACGAGCGGCTGCAGGAACTGGACCGGCTCAAGGACGAATTCGTCGCCACCGTCAGCCATGAGCTGCGCACCCCGCTGACCTCGATCCGGGCCTTCTCCGAGATCCTGCTGAGTACTCCGGACATGGGCGTCGAGCAGCAGAGCGAGTTCCTGGCCATCATCGTCAAGGAAAGCGAGCGGCTGACCCGGTTGATCAACCAGGTGCTGGACGTCGCCAAGATGGATGCCGGGCATATCGAATGGACCATGACGCCGGTGGACCTGCGCGCCGTGGCGGAGGACGCTGTCAACGCCACCAGCCAGCTGTTCAAGGATCGCGGCGTGCGGCTGATCAGCGAGCTGGGCGAGCAGCCGGTGCCCTTGACCGGCGACAGCGACCGGCTCACCCAGGTGCTGATCAATCTGTTGTCCAACGCCGCCAAGTTCTGCCCGGAGAAAAGCGGACAGGTGAACATCCGGCTCAGCCACGACGACGAGCATGTCCGGGTCGAGGTGCAGGACAACGGCCCCGGTGTTCCGCCCGAGCACCTGGATTTGGTGTTCGAGCGCTTTCACCAGATCAGCGATCAGCAGGCCGGCAAACCCAAGGGCACCGGCCTGGGTCTACCGATCAGCCGGCGCATCGTCGAGCATCACGGCGGGCGCATCTGGGTCGAGAGCCCGGACGGCGAGGGCGCCCGGTTCGTGGTGGAACTGCCCTTGCATCACCATGAGACCTGAGTCCATGTTGCAGACTGCTATCATCACCTTCACCACCTTCTTCGCCACCATCGGGCCGATCGACAGCGCGGCGATCTTCGCCGCCCTGACCGTGAACAGCACGCCACGCCAGCGCCGATCCATGGCGCTCAAGGGTACGCTGATCGCGACCGTCATCCTGCTGCTGTTCGCCCTGATGGGCGAGCTGCTGCTGGCCTATCTGGGCATCTCGCTGGCGGCGCTGCGGGCGGCGGGCGGCATCCTGCTGCTGCTGATCGCCATCGACATGGTGTTCGCGCGCGCCTCGGGGGGGGTGTCGATCACCGAGGACGAGTCCCGCGAGGCGCAGGCCCAGTCGGACATCTCGGTATTCCCGCTGGCCACGCCACTGATCGCCGGGCCGGGCGCCATGGGCGCCGCCATCCTGCTGATGGCCAATACCCGCGGCGACTGGCTGTTGCAGGCCACCGTCGTCGCCACCCTGTTGGGGGTGCTGCTGCTGACCTTTTTGCTGCTGATCGTGGCCGGCCAGGTGCATCGCCTGCTGGGTGTGACCGGCCTGCATGTCATCACCCGGGTGTTCGGCGTGCTGCTGGCGGCGCTGGCGGTGCAGTTCCTGTTCGACGGCATCGCCGAGAGCGGGCTGGTGGCGGGCGGCTGAACACCCTCAGCCTAGCCGTCCAGACCTGTCCTGCTGCTCGCAAACCCGACCGTTCCGGTTCATCCGAACCGGGCATGGCAGCAGATAGAAGGAGCATCCATACTTTATCCTTCTTGTAAATTTTCTGGAAATCGCCTTACCGCAGGCACCTGATCTTGAGGTTCTCTTCGATGATGTCTCGATCCTGCTCGTCGGTGAAGCCATCGAGGTTGAGATCGTAGACGCTCGACAGACCGGACGACTCACTGTAGAAGCGCCACTCCTTGAGGTCTTTCTGGTTGACCACGAAGTCGATGTTGCCGTCGCCCGGGCACTCGGGCTGGGACGCCAGGAGCGCCGCCAGTTGTGCCGAGAGCGCGTCGAAGTTTTGCTGCTGCTCTTCGGTCAGGCCCCCTGGCAGCAGGTCGGCGTCCGCCCTGTCAAGCGTGGGCACCGGAACAGCCTCATCGATTTCGTAGAACTCTGTTGTCGGCAACGTATCGTCGCATTGCTCCTTCACGAAGTTCTGCACGATCTTGTAGCGATCGTTCCGGATGGCGAGTGACGTGAGCGGCGTGATGTCGTAGGGGGCGCTGATCTCGTATTCTTCGACGAATTCGTTGACCTGGCAGCAGAACGCGAAACCCTCTGGCGGCACGCCGATGTCCGTCAAATCGTTGTCCGCACCCCACCAGGTGCCGTTGTTGTCCTCGCAGACGCCCTTCGTCACGGGGATCTGCGTGCAGCTATCGCTGATGGTGCAGGGGCCGTTGATGGCGCCGTCGACCTGCAGATTCACGCCGACCTGGGTGAAGTTCCACTGGCGGATCCCGGCCTGCTCCGGGTTGGTGAGGTAGGGCAACATCGGCTCGGCATCGATCGGCCGCGGCACCGCCCTCTGGACGTCCTTGATCCCGGCGATCTCGCCGAACAGCGCGTAGAGGTCGGCGATGTTCACCATGTGCGAGACGGGGCGGTCCGGGTCCTCCACCAGCGGACCGGCGACGATCAGCGGCACCCAGACACCGGTCTGGTACGCCGTGCCCTTGGCGCGCGAGGGGTCGAAGGGTTGCTTGACGGTGGTGCCGAGGCTGCCGTTGTCGCCGAGGATGATGACCATGGTGTCGGTGCGCCGCGGCTGGTAGATCAGGCCACCGTCCTGGCCCCATTCCGCCAGTCCGGTCTCCACGAGCAGGCGGCCCAACTCGGCGTCGAGCGACTCGATCATCAGGTTCGACAGCACACGTTGCGCCGGCAGGTTGGAGCAGTCCAGGTTGCTGATCTGCGCATTGTTGTTATCCAGTGTCTCGTCGACCGGCGGCTGCATGAGCGGGGTATGGTCCGAGGCAAAGCTGACCGTCGCCATCCATGGGCGGCCGGCCGGGCGCTGGCTGATCCAGGCGATCGCTTCATCGACGGCGACCGTGGCGCGGAAGCGGCGCGCGCGCAGATCGGTCGGCGGCACCTGCTCCACCGAGCCATCCGGGAAGTTGTAGACCAGCGGTGACACGTAATGGCCGCTCAGTTTGTCGAATTTCAGATAGTCCGGCGCCGGCGCCTGGCAGGGCTGTGTGGGATCGAGGATGCCGCCCTGATCCCGGCAAATGCGCCCGGGCGGCACGTCATTGACGCTCGTGAGCGAGCTGCAGGAGCCGTCGGGCATGTAGCAGGCGCCGGAGTCCGCTCCGCCGAAGCTTGCACCGGGCACGAAGCCGCAAGAGTAGGATGTCCCGGGGGCGGCGACGCCGCCGGCCGTCTGGTCGATCGAGGACGGATCGCCGGTCTCGTCCAACCACCCCGCGAAATAATCCCAGCCCAGGTTGTAGGCCATCGCGAGGCCGGCCGGGTCATTGCCCTGGAGGGCGAGGTGGAACTTGCCGAACATTGCGCTTTCGTATCCCCGCCGCGCCAGCAGCTTCGGTGTCGTCATCTCGTAGGGCGAGACCATCGAGTTGGCCAGATCGTCGGGGCCCAGCGCGCCCAGGACATTGGTGCGGAACGGAAAACGGGCAGTAAAGAATACCCCGCGGCTGGTCGTGCACGCCGGCATCGACCAGGCGTTGCGAAAGCGGATGCCGCCCTCGGCCAGCGTATCGATGGTCGGCGTGCCGGGCGGCGTCGCGCCGCCGTAACCGAATAGCTGCATCTGGTCGATGCCGACGTCGTCCATGATGACGAACAGGATATTCGGACGTGGAGCAGCCGCCACTTCCATGCAAGCCAGGGTACCCAGGAGGAACATGGCCGCGATGCTCGACAGGGCTCGACCACATCTGCGTCGGGTCCAGCGGTTTCCCGGCCTTCCTCCTTTCATACATGGTTGCGTTTCGCAGCGCTTCGGATTCCCTCTTGATGCGGTTTTCATTGGCCGGACCCCTTGTGAGAGTGAGCTTGAATTGTTATTCATGCATTCCGATTACGCCAAAGTATCCCGCCCCCTGGCGCCACGGTCAAGGAATCCCCCGCCAGGCATCTCCCATCGGCAAAGCCTCTGTTCGAATAAATCGCGGGCAAGCGATGGTGTGCCGCCAGTGCTGCAAGCCGTGGGGAATGCTGGCTCAGGACCGGCGAGCCCAGCATCACCAGACCTTCGGCACGAGCGGTGTGCGCGGCGGCAAACGCGCCGGCAAAATCGCCGGGACTGCGTACCTCAAGGATATGCAGTTGTATGCCCATGGCATGGGCAGCCTGTTCCAGGGTCCGGCGCGGATTGGCGGTGCCCGTCGCATCCCACAGCACGGCGACCCGTGTGAGGCTGGGCACGGCGTCCTTGAGCAACGCAAGCAACTTGCCGCTTAACTCCCCAGTCTGGTGGGACAGCCCGGTTATATTGCCGCCAGGCCGTGCCAGACTGGCCACAAACCCGCGTTCATCGGCATCATCCATGCGCGCCATCACAATAGGGGATCGTGCTGGTGGCATCCCTGGCGGCCCGAACGCCCTGTGGTCCGTGAACCACCAGTACATCCACCGGCATGCGGACGAACTCCGCGCCCTACGATGAGCTTCCCATGTCGGGTGCGATGTCTTGTTGAACCACGGCTTGTTGATCCACATCGAGAACGTTCACCTTGATCCTCGATGACCGGAATGCGCTGATTCATGCGGCCTCCTTTCGCAGGGTGACACGGATAGGGATGTGGAACCAGAAGGTCGAGCCGCGATCCGGTTCGGACTCGACGCCGATCTCGCCACCGTGCAGTTCGATGATTTTCTTGGCAATGGCAAGCCCCAGCCCGGTACCGCCCTTTTCTCGGGTGCTGGAGTTATCGACTTGCTGGAATTCGTCGAAAATGCGCGCGCGATCGGTTGGTGCGATGCCGGGGCCGGTGTCGCTCACGGATACCTTGAAGCGGTCATCCGTCGCCGTCAACAACACCCTGACTTCGCCCTGATCGGTGAACTTGATGGCGTTGCCGAGCAGATTCAGCATCACTTGCACAAGCCGACCCTCGTCGCCCACCCCGATAAGTAGTTCGGCCGTGGCGTCCACGCTGAGCGCCAGGTTCTTCTCGGCCGCGAGCGATTCCACCGCCGCCATGGCGGTTTGCACGACCGCCCGCATGGAGTAGTTTCCCAATGCCAGGGTCAAGTGTCCGGCCTCGATCTTGGACAGATCGAGCACGGCATTGATCAGGCCGAGCAGGTGATGACCGTGTACTTGCGAAACAGCCGGCCACCCGACGGTGTTGTCACGCCATCGTCGGATGAAGGGTGGCTGGCCGTCATTCGATGATCTCGGCGGATGATCTCGACCTGCAATGATAGAACTACCGAAGGGATCGAGTCACTAGCCCAATCGCCCCGACTGGAAGCGCTGGGCCAGGGCCGCTTGCAGGGTGCGCACCACGCCGAAGGCGTCCTTGAGGTGATTGCGCTCGAACTGCGACAGTACCTTGGGCGAGACGTAGTTGTCCGGTTTCACGCCGCGCTTGATCTGGCGGGCCTGGTGTTGCAGCCGCACCGTGCCGATGAACTCCAGGGCATCGAGCAGGTCGGCGCCGCCGCCGCTGCTGAGGTCGCCGGCACCGGCCACCGATTCCAGGCGCTCGCGGGTGTTGACCGGGGGTAGTCCAGCCGACAGGGCATAGATGCGCGCCAGATCGACGATGGGTACCACGCCGTTGTGCTTGAGATCCAGGGTGTTGGCATGCTCGCCGCCACGGATCAGCACGAAGTTGCGGAAAAACCCCAAGGGCGGCTGATGGGTGAGCGCATTGGCCGTCATGTAGGACAGAAAGATGCGGTTTTTGCGCGATTTTTCCAGCACATGCTCGCTGAGCCGGCGAAACAGCTCGAAGTCGCCATACAGCGGACGCAGATCGAAGAAGACGCTGGACAGCATCAGCGCCTTGGGCTCGGGTTGCTCGATCCAGCGGTCGAAATAGCGCCGCCACTGGTTCAGCGGCTGGCGCCACTCGGGGTTCATGGCCATGACATCGCCGGGGCAGTATACGTAGCCGCAGGCGTCCAGACCGTCGCAGACGAAGCGCGCCAGGCGCTCGAAGTACTCGCCATGCCGCTCCGAATCATAATCATCGTCGAGCAGCAGGCCGTTGTCCTGGTCGGATAGCGCGGTCTGCTCGAAACGCGCCATGGAACCGGCCGCCAGCCAGGTATAGGGTACCGGCGGCGGGCCGAGAGATTCCTCGGCCAGCACCAGCAGCCGGCAGGTGATGGCCTCGCCGATGGCGCTGATCACATGCCCGGCGCTATGGGCCGAGGCATTGGCATCGACCAGGCCGACCAGGATGCGCGGCAGCTGCTTGCTAACCTCGGCCAGTTCCGAGGGGTTGCGCCGCATGTGGATGTCCCCGACCAGATACACGGCCGAGGTGGCGCGCCGCTCCAGCAGATCGGTGGCGGTGATCATGCCGCGCACCCGGCCCTCGTCGACCACCGGCAGATGGTGCACATTGTTGCGCGCCATGGCCAGCAGGGCCTCGAAGCCATAGGCGCTGCTGGAAATCGTGTAGGGGTCGGCCGTCATGATCTCGCTCAGCGGTCGGTCATAGGGCAGCCCGGCGGCCAGCACCCGGGTGCGCAGGTCGCGGTCGGTGACGATGCCGGCCAGGCGGTCGTGCTCCACGACCAGCATGGAGGAGACGCGCTGCCTGGCCATCAGGCCGGCGCCCTCCTGGATGGTGGCCGAGGGTGGCAGGGTAACCGGCTCGCGGGCGATCAGCTCGGCCAGTGGCACGGTCAGCAGATTGACACTGTTGTCATCGCCACGGGTCGGGCGCTGGATCGCGCCGCGCAACTGCTTGCCGTCGGCGATGAACGCACGGTCGGTGGAAGGTTTGGCCATGACTGGGCTCCGCGGACAGGTACGGATAGTCTAGCGGATAACCGAGGCGGTGCCCCACTTGTCGGTAGTCGTGGTGACGGTTTCCGGGGTACGCATCCGGTCCAGCCGCATGGAATTGACGATCACCAGCAGGCTGGATCCGGTCATGATGACGGCGGCCCAGACCGGACTGAGGTGGCCGCTGACCGCCAGGGCCAGTGCGACACCGTTGTAGCCGAAGGCCCACAGCAAATTGGTGAAGATGGTTCTGCGCACCCGCTGAGCCAGGGTCACGGCCTGGGGCAGCAGGCGCAGGCCGTTGGCGGGCAGGACCAGGTCCGCGGTTTCGCGGGCCAGGTCGGTGGCCGAACCCACCGCCACGCCCACCGAGGCGACGGCCAAGACCGGCCCGTCGTTGAGGCCGTCGCCGACCATGGCCACCGGACCGCGCTCCCTGGCCAGCCGTTCCACTTCCGCCCGCTTG
>CAYMHN010000081.1:0-10062 GCA_964390235.1 uncultured Candidatus Competibacteraceae bacterium | reverse complement strand
ACAGGGGGTTCAGCTTCATGTCATTGCCGCTGCATACCGCCAGCGGACCGTCACCGCCGCGGTATTCGTCGGTTCCACCGATCCACTGCTCCATGCGGCGGAAATACGGCAGGCAGTGGCGGTAGCCCCAGCCGGCCGCACCCAGTGCCTCCCACTGCTCGAAATCGCAGGCATGGCCGCGCACATAGACCATACCGTTGATCGAGCTGGACCCGCCCAGCACCTTGCCGCGCGGACAGTGCAACCGGCGGTCATCCAGATAGGGTTCGGGCTCGGACTCGAAGAACCAGTTGTAACGCGGCCTGTTCATCGGTATCGACAAGGCGCTGGGCATCTGGATGAACAGGCTGCGGTCCGAACCGCCGGCCTCCAGCAGCAGCACCCGGACCGCCGGGTCCTCGCTCAGGCGGTTGGCCAGCACGCAGCCGGCCGAACCGGCGCCGACGATGAGGTAGTCGAAACCCGCCATCAGAACACCGACTCCACGCCGCCCAGCTCGACGTACACGCTTTTCAGCCGGGTGTAGTGCTTGAGTGTCTCCATGCCGTTCTCGCGACCGATGCCGGACTGCTTGTAGCCGCCCACCGGCATCTCCACCGGCGACAGATTGTAGCTGTTGATCCAGCAGATGCCGGCCTCCAGGCGATGGATCACCCGGTGGGCGCGGGCCAGGTCGCGGGTGAACACCCCGGCGGCCAGACCGTAGGGCGTGGCGTTGGCCCGCGCGACGACCTGGTCCTCCTCGGCGAAGTCCAGGATGGCCATCACCGGGCCGAAGATCTCCTCGCGCACGATGCGCATGGCGTCGGTGCAGTCGCTGAACACGGTAGGCGCGACATAGGCCCCCCAGGCCAGCGCACCATCGGTCAGACGCCCGCCGCCGATCAGCAAGCGGGCCCCCTCGGCCTTGCCGATCTCCAGAAAGCCCAGCACCTTGTCCAGATGCGGGAAGCTGACCAGGGGACCGAAGTTGGTCGCCGGGTCCAGCGGATCGCCGATGCGGATATTCCCGGTCCGCTCGACCACGCGGCGTTCGAATTCTTGCTTGATGGAATCCTGCACGAACACCCGGGTGCCGTTGGTGCAAATCTGGCCGGAGCTGTAGAAATTGGCCATCAGCGCGGCCGACACGGCCTGCTCGAGATCGGCGTCGGCGAACACGATCAGCGGCGACTTGCCGCCCAGCTCCATGGTGACGTCCTTGAGCGTGGAGGTCGCGGCGGCGGACGCTACCTTCTTGCCGGTGCCGACCTCGCCGGTGAAGGACACCTTGTCGATACCCTCGTGGGCGGTCAGCATGGCGCCCACCCGGCCGTCGCCCTGGACCACGTTGAACACCCCGTCCGGCAGTCCAGCCTCGGTGAGGATCTCGGCCAGCTTGAGCGCGGTGAGCGGGGTCACCTCGCTGGGCTTGAACACCATGGCGTTGCCGCAGGCCAGGGCCGGGGCGGCTTTCCAGCAGGCGATCTGCAGCGGATAGTTCCAGGCCCCGATACCGGCGCACACCCCCAGCGGCTCGCGGCGGGTGTAGACGAAGGCGCTGTCGCTCAGCGGAATCTGGCTGCCCTGCACCGCGGGTGCCAGGCCAGCGTAGTATTCCAGCGCATCGGCCCCGGTGACGATGTCCACCGCCGCGGTCTCGCTGAGCGGCTTGCCGGTGTCCAGGGTCTCCAGCCGGGCCAGTTCCTCATTGCGCGCGCGCAGCAGCTCCACCGCCCGGCGCAGCACGCGCGAGCGCTGCATGCCGCTCAGGGCAGCCCACATCTTCTGGCCGGCGCGGGCCGATGCGACGGCACGGTCGACATCCTCGGTCGAGGCCTGCTGCACCACGGCGAGTACCTCGCCGGTGGCGGGGTTGACGGTCTCGAAAGTTTCGCCGGAAGCGGCGTCGACATGGTTGCCGCCAATGTAGGAGCGTTGTTGCGGATATGACATCATGGTGATCGTCTCGATTTTTCGTATACGACCTTTTTACACTATACGCTCCGAAGCCGGCCACCGGACAAAATCACCCGAATGACCAAGACCACCCCCTCCAACATTCTTGTCATCATGATGGATCAGCTCTCGGCCAAGGTTCTGCGCCATTACGGCGGGCGTACGGCAAAGACGCCGCATCTCGACCGGTTGGCCGACGAGGGAACGGTTTTTCTCAACGCGTACAGCAACAGCCCGCTCTGTGCACCGGCGCGCTTCCTGTTCATGGCCGGGCAACTGCCGTCGCGGATCGGCGCCTATGACAATGCAGCGGAGTTCCACTCCGAGATTCCTACCTTTGCGCATTACCTCAGGATACAGGGCTATCAGACGATCCTCAGCGGCAAGATGCATTTCATCGGCGCCGATCAGCTTCACGGCTTCGAGTCGCGTCTGACCACGGACATCTACCCGGCCGACTTCGGCTGGACACCCGATGCGGAGAATCCGGACAAGCGCTTCGACTGGTGGATGCACAACATGCTGTCGGTCAAGCAGGCCGGAATCGCCGAGTACACCAATCAGCTGGAGTTCGATGACGAGACCGGGCACCGGTCCGTACAGAAGCTCTATGACCTGGCCCGTGGCGCCGACCCGCGGCCGTTCTGCCTGGTGACATCCTTCACCCATCCGCACGATCCGTACGCCGCGCGCCGGCGGTACTGGGACCGCTACCAGGACTCCGAGATCGAGATGCCCACGGTGCCCGCGATCCCTTTCGAAGCGCTTGATCCGCACAGTCAACGGCTCTACAGGGCGGCCGCGACAGACGTTTATGACATCACCGAGGAGGATATCCGCAACGCCCGGCATGCCTATTTCGCCAACATCGCCTATCTGGACGACTGGATCGGTACATTGCTTCAGACCCTGGAGGAGACGGACCAGCTGGACCGCACGACCATCCTGCTGACCTCCGACCACGGTGACATGGTCGGTGAGCGGGGGCTGTGGTACAAGATGTCCTTTTTCGAGTGGTCGGCGCGCGTTCCCCTGATACTTCGCCTGCCCGGGGAACCGGGCGGGCGCCGGGTGGAGACGCCGGTTTCCCTGCTGGATGTCCTGCCGACACTGATGGATATCTCGGCCGACGGCGGCGGATACACCGCTTACGCGGCACCGGTGGACGGGCAGAGCCTGCTGCCGCTGCTCTCGCGTGACGAGGATCGCACGGTCCATGGCGAGTACATGGGAGAGGGGACGGTGGCGCCCCTGATCATGATTCGGCGCGGCCGGTACAAGTACGTGCATTGCGAGGCCGATCCGCCGCAGCTGTTCGACCTGGCCGACGACCCCGACGAGCTGCACAATCTGGCTGCCGATCCGGCCCATGCCGGCACGGCCTCCCGGTTCGCCGCGGAGGTAACAGCAAGGTGGGATCTGGAGTCTGTGCGCCGGGAAGTCATTGCAAGCCAGCACCGACGCCGACTCGTGAGTCGTGCGCTCATGACGGGCCGGCATACGCCGTGGGACTTCGAGACGCTTCAGGATGCCGCCAACCGCTTCATGCGCAACCACCTCGATCTGAACGAGGTGGAAGCGAAATCCAGGTTCCCGGTGCCTCCTTACCCGCAACCCTTGCGCAGCTGAGGGCACCCTGAACACTACCTTAATCGGGTTCCGAGGAGAACACCACGGGCTCTCGGCTATACTGGGTGGGATCATCGCCGGAGAACCCCATGAGCGATCATCACGATCATTCGCATGTACCTTCCGATCCCGCGCTGCGGGTCAAGGCCCTGGAGTCGCTGCTGACCGCCAAGGGACTGGTCGACCCGGCGGCGCTGGATGCCATCATCGACACCTACGCCCACCGGGTCGGGCCGCGCAACGGCGCCCGCGTGGTGGCCCGCGCCTGGACCGATCCGGACTACCGCCTACGGCTGCTGAACGACGCAACCGTGGCGGTGGCGGAACTCGGCTATCAAGGCCGCCAGGGCGAACATCTGGTGGCGGTGGAGAATACCGCAACGGTGCACAACCTGGTCGTCTGCACCCTGTGCTCCTGCTACCCCTGGCCGGTGCTGGGCCTGCCGCCGGCCTGGTACAAATCCGATGCCTACCGCTCGCGGGCGGTACGCGAGCCGCGCGCCGTATTGCGCGAATTCGGCCTGGAGCTGGCCGAAGAGGTCGAAATTCGGGTCTGGGACAGCACCTCGGAAATGCGCTATCTAGTGGTACCGCAACGGCCGGCCGGTAGCGAGCGCATGAGCGAGGGCGAACTCGCCGCGCGGGTTAGCCGCGACGCCATGATCGGCACCGCCGTGGTCAGCCTGGAGAATGCTCCGTGAACGGCATCCACGATCTCGGCGGCATGCACGGCTTTGGTCCCGTACTACCGAAAGCCGACGAACCAGTGTTCAGTGCCGACTGGGAAGCCCGCGTCCTGGCCCTGAATCTGGCCATGGCGGCCCACGGCAGGTGGAATATCGACGCCTCGCGCCATGCCCGCGAGCGCATCCCGCCGGCCGACTATCTGCGGTTCAGCTACTACGAGCGCTGGATCAGCGGCTTGATCACGCTGCTGCGGGAACACGGTCTGGTCACGGACGAGGAACTGGCGAACGGGCAGCCGCGGGGCGAGCGACGCATACCACCACTGCGCGCCGAGCAGGTCCAAGCAGTATTGGAGCGCGGCGGGCCGACCGAGCGCGATGTCGACACCCTGCCCCGCTTCGTCCTCGGCCAGACGGTGCGCGCCCGCAATCTGCACCCGTCCGGACACACCCGGTTGCCGCGCTATGTGCGCGGCCGCACGGGCGTAGTCGTGCTGCATCATGGCGCCCACGTGTTCCCGGACAGCAATGCGCACTTCCGGGGCGAGCAGCCGCAGCAACTCTACAGCGTACGCTTCACCGCCCGCGAGCTGTGGGGGCCGGACGCCTCGGCCCGCGACACGGTCACCGTCGATCTGTGGGAGTCCTATCTTGAAACCGTCGGATGAGCGCGTTTTCAGCGAACCCTGGCAAGCCCAGTCCTTCGCCCTGGCGGTCCATCTGATCGAGCAGGGCGTGTTCAGCCGCAGCGAATGGTCCGAGGCACTGGGTGAACAGCGCCGCAGCGGCGGCGACAGCGACGAGGCGTATTACCACGACTGGCTGGCGGCTCTGGAGCAGTTGCTGATCCGCAAGGGGCTGGCGGAATCGACGACACTGGTCGATCTCAAACGGGCCTGGATCGAGGCCTATGAGCGCACGCCGCATGGCCGGCCGGTGCGGCTGGAATAGTCATCGCGGAACAGCAATTCCCGCTCTGAGCGGGAATTGCTGGATGCAGACCATCCATGAACTGCGCCGCCAGGTAACCGCGTGACGGGGGCCGAGGCTACCTCAGCCCAGCCCGAGGAATCGGGCCAGTGCCTGGTTGACGGCCTGCATGGTGATCGGATCGACATGGCCAATCCGCTGGCCGATTCTGGAATGTGGCACGGTGACGGCCTTGTCGATGCAGATTTGCGACGGCAGGCGCAAGCCGTTCGTGGAAGACGGTTGCAGCGTGATGCGCACCAGGGGCGCATCATGCACTTCACTGGTCAGACGCAGCACGGTAACCGACGGGATGGCTTCGAACTCATCGGCTTGCACGATCAGGGCCGGACGTGGTTTGCCGTAGTCGCCACCAACGGCAATGGTTATCAGATCACCTCGCTGGTGGCTTTCATTCATCGTCGAGGCTTGTCAGGTCGGCTTCCAGTTCGCGCATGATGGTGTACTCGTCGGTTCCCGGCCGACCAGCGCGTTCGGCAATCGCCACCGACTGCTTGCGTGCCTCGGCCTCGAAGCGATGGCGCTGCTCCCGTGCCACCCGCTCACGGGCCAGTTCGCGCAACAATTCTCCCAGCGACTTATCGTCCCGCTCGGCGAGCCGTGTCAGCTCTGCTTTCAGCACGGGGTCCAGGCGGAACGTCACCGATTCACCCTTGTGGGCGGTCGTCGTACGCGGCATGGCAGCCTCTTGCCTTGTTCAGATGAATACGTAATGTAAGACAAGAAGCAAGACATTACAATCCGATGACTCGAAGTACAGATTCCGATCCTCACTCACGGAATACGGTGGATCGGATCGACTATGGCGACAAATCCACCGTATCCGGTGGGTCCCGATGCATGTTTTTCCGGGTCGATCGGTCCGGCAATTCAATGCTGTCGGAGGATTCGAGCGAGACAATAGAATTTGGCGTGAACTTTGCTGAATTTCGTTCAGAAACCACCTGGAGATCGACCGATGCCCCGTTTCCTCGAAAGTCTTGGACCCCGCCGCTTCGGCGAACACAAATGGCATGACACGCTTAAGAGAATCGACTCCACGGATATGCGTGCCGGCGATATCCTGATCGCCAAGGAGTGGAGCAACCGAGCGCTCGATGTGACGTTCATCCGGATGGGACAGGCGGTTTTCTCGCACCACTCGGGAGCATCCAGCCAGTCCGAGCATGTGCTCATCAACTGCGAAGACGGCGAAGTGGCCACCGTCGAATCGGTAAGCCAGGGTCTGCTGATCAGTAACCGCATCAATATGCGCGATCATGTAGTTTACAGCTGCCGGGACGAGGATCTGCGCTGGGAGGCCGTGCATGTCGCCGAGACGCTGGCCGGCAAGAAAAAGATCGAGACGTCTCAAGACTATAATGGCAATTTCAGAAAGTACTACGAAGATAGCCAAGCCGAGGTCAAATACCGCTCCCTGCCAGGCATGGCGGCCAGCGTGTTTCGCCGCAAGAGTCAAGGAAAGCGTGCCCTGGCAAGGATCCAGAAATTGTACGACATCGTATATGGCGATGCCCCGAACGAAGGGATACGGATGATCTGCTCGGAATTCGTGGCCTCATGCTATGAAGTGGCCGCGATGCGTCTCAATGAAAGAACGAACAAGGAAGCCATCCATCCCTTCGGCCAAGGCATCGACCCTCGCGCCATGACGGCCAAGGCCTTCGAGGCCGTCCTCCATGGGTCCTACTCGCAGTTCAACTTCGCGGGCACTTACATCGGCAAGGACCCGATGACCAATGCACAGACGGAGGCCAACAAGTGGTTCCAGCTCTATGAAATCGCCAAGAACACAAGCAACAACCCGCAGATGACCCCCGAGCAGGCCTATCAATGGTTTCAAACGGATCAGCATGGCAAGATCCTGACCCGGACCGGATTGCCCAGTCTGGCCGAGTTCAAGAAACATCTGGAAACCTACCGAAAGTTCCATCCTTTCGGTTGAGTCGGGCGCCGGGTTGAGTCGGACGCGCCGGTGGCCAACCACAGGTATCGGTGATCGGCACGAATCGGGCCACTCCATGCGGGGTGGCTCGATTCGTTTTTGGTTGATTTTCCCACCCAAGGTTTATACTTTTCCATGTTCAGGCGCAAGCAATCACATGCGGCGCGGCCGGATCGGGCACGATAACGTGGCGCCCGCCGGCAGGCGGTCGCCGTGCAAGGTGGGAGACCGATGTCCGATAACAACGATGGCACGATACTGGTGGTGGACGACAACCCCACCAATCTGCACGTGCTGCTGGAAACCCTGGAGTCCGCCGGCTTCGAGGTGATGGTCGCCACCGATGGTCGGCAGGCTTTGCAACGGGCCGCCCTGGGTGATCCCGACCTGATCCTGCTGGACGTGGTCATGCCGGACCTGGACGGCTTCCAGACCTGCCGGCGACTCAAGGATGACGCCGAGCTGCGGCACATTCCGGTGATCTTCATGACCGCCCTGCACGACACCCGGGAAAAGCTCACCGCCTTCGCCGCCGGCGGGATCGATTACATCACCAAGCCCTTCGAGCACGACGAGGTGCTGGTACGGGTCAGAACCCACCTGACCCTGCGCCGGCTGCAACACGATCTACAGGCGCGCAACCGGCAACTCGAAGCCACCACTGCGCAGCTGCGCACCATCACCACCGCCCTGACCGGGTTTCTAGAGACCGACAGTCTGGCGGAAACCAGCACGCTGCTACTGGACGGCGCGCTGCGTCACGCCGCCAGCCGCTGCGGGCTGATGGGCATGCTGGTCGAAGTCTCGGACATGAAATTACGGGTTCTGGCCGTACAGGGCGAACCGGACGGCATACCCGGCTTGCAAACCCTGTTCACCACCCTGCGCTCGACCATCGCGGAACAAGGCCATAGTGCCCATCGACCCGAGGAGCTTGCTCCCTGGATCGGGACTTTGCCGTCGGCGGGACGACACCCTGTCAACCAGACCGGCTGCCACAATCTACCCATCACCCGCGGCAGCAAGCCGGTCGGCTGGCTCAGCTTGTTCGATCCGGGCGATATCCGGCAACCCGCCCTGGAGGACTTGCTGCACGCCAGCGGGGTACTGTACGCCTGCGAGCAGCTCAGACAGCGCCAAGCCGAAAGCGAGCGCAAGCGTCAACAGGCCGAGGATACACTGAGCTTTTTACAGGAGGAGATCCGAAACCGGCAGTTCGGCGAGATCGTTGGCGATAGCAAGGCTTTGCGGCAGGTGCTGGAGGTGGTCGAACGGGTGGCGCCCACCGACGGCACGGTACTGATCCGCGGCGAAACCGGCACCGGCAAGGAATTGATCGCCCGCGCCATCCACGACCTCAGCCCGCGCAGCAACCGCCCACTGATCACGCTCAACTGCGCCGCCATCCCCGAGACCCTGATCGAGAGCGAACTGTTCGGCCACGAGAAAGGGGCTTTCACCGGCGCCACCATCCAGCGCAAGGGCCGCTTCGAACTGGCCGACGGCGGCACCCTGTTTCTCGACGAGATCGGTGACATGCCGCTGCTGGCCCAGACCAAGCTGCTGCGGGTGTTGCAGGAACAGGAGTTCGAGCGCCTGGGCGGCAACCGTCCGATCCGGGTCGATGTGCGGGTGCTGGCCGCCACCCACCGCGATTTGCAACAGCTGGTGGCCAAGCAGCGGTTCCGGGAGGATCTCTACTACCGTCTCAATGTGTTCCCGGTGGAACTGCCCGCGCTACGCCAGCGCCCCGAAGACATCGTACCGCTGGCGAAACTGTTTACGCAGCGCTTCGCCGCCAAGCACGGCATCCGCATCGACGGTATCGCCGAGGGCATGCTGGAGCACTTGCAGGCGCATGACTGGCCGGGCAATGTGCGCGAACTGGAAAACCTCATCGAGCGGGCGGTGATCCTCTCCGGCGGGCCATTGCTGGAACTCCCATCGGTCATGCTGCCCTCGGCGGACCACTTCCCCTCGGCCGCCGATGCCCCGCCGGCTGCATCAGCGCTGAATCCATCGACCACGCTCGACGACATGCAGCGCCAGCATATCCTCCAGATACTCGACCAGACCCATTGGGTGATCGAGGGTCCGGGTGGCGCCGCCGCCAGGCTGGGCCTCAAGCCCAGCACCCTGCGCAACCGCATGCACAAGCTCGGTATCCGCAAGCGGGCTGCGACTTCCCGGACCTGAGTGAAGCGTTGATCTGGTGTTCCACCGGATACGGTGGGCATTTCTCCATTCGAATGACAAATCCACCCAATACGGTGGTGTCGCCGGCCCACACGCTATCGTGAATTCGGCCTCTTCCTGGCCATACCGGGCAGTGGCGCCGTTCTTGCTCTTGATTCAGAACCTGCTATCGAATGAATCGAGCAAACACCCATGAACACCGCCGGGGTACCCATGTCCGCCAGACCGACACCGTGGACGAACATCGATGCCCGGAGCCTGATCGCCGGACTGATCAGCGGTGTGATCACCGGCCTGTTCGCGATTACCCTGGCCTTCTCGGTGGCGGCGCTGATCTTCTCCGGCAAGCTGGAATCCCAGGTCGCCGTGGGCATCGGCCTGGCGCTGTTCAGTTCCATCGTGATCGGCCTGTTCATCAGTCTGCGCAGCGAGTACCGCGGCATGGTGGGCAGCATCCAGGAAGTGCCGGGCGTGATTCTGGCCTTGATCGTGGCCGGCATCGTCGCCGGCTTTCCGGCGGCGGCCACGGCCCCGGACATCATGCCCACGGCCCTGGCCGCCATCGCGTTGGGTTCGCTGGCTTGTGGCGGAGTTTTCTGGCTGCTCGGGCGGCTGCGCCTGGGCGGTCTGGTGCGGTTCGTACCCTACCCGGTGATCGGCGGCTTCCTGGCCGCCACC
>CAYMHN010000080.1:0-10089 GCA_964390235.1 uncultured Candidatus Competibacteraceae bacterium | reverse complement strand
CCGCTGGCGCATGCCGCCTGACAGGGCGTGCGGATAGGCGCGCGCCCGGGACGCCGGATCCGGAATACCGAGCCTTGCCAAAAGTTCGATGGCTGCGGCTCGTGCCGCTTGCCGGGACAAGCCCCTGTGGACTCGCAGCGCCTCGCCGATCTGATCGCCAACGCGCCGGATGGGATCGAGCGCCGTCATCGGCTCCTGGAAGATCATAGCGATGCTGGCGCCGCGGACCCTGTTCATTTCACCCTCGCTGAGGCGCAGCAGGTCGCGGCCGGCGAAGCGAATCTCGCCGGCGACGATTCGCCCGGGCTGATCGACCAGCCGCAGCAGCGACAGACCGGCCACCGACTTGCCGGATCCGGACTCTCCGACCAGCGCCAGCGTTTCGCCCCGGTGCACCCGGAGGTCGATGCCGTCCACCGCCCGCACCACGCCCCGGGGGGTGCGGAAGTGGGTGTGGAGTCCTCTCACATCGAGCAGAAGTTCACCGGTCATTGGCCAAGCTCCGGATTGAGCCGATCCTGCAGCCAGTCCCCGAGCAGGTTGATGGCGAGGATGGTGGCGAAGAGCACCAGCGCGGGAAAGACCACCGGCCACGGATTGGTATACAGGTAGTCCTTGAGGGTACCTATCATCTGACCCCAGGACGGCTGAGGCGGCATGACTCCCAGCCCCAGAAAACTCAGACCGGCCTCCAGCAGCATGGCGAAGGATAGCGTGAAGGACGCCTGGACGATCACCACCGAGCGCATATTGGGCAGGATCTCTCGCCAAATGATTCTGAGTGGCCCGGCACCAAGGGATACAGCCGCCAGAACGTGGTCGCGGGACTTGATCGACGCCGTCATGCCGTGCGCTACCCTGGCAAACTGCGGGAAGTAGAGCAGGCCGATGGTGAACACCAGGGTCGGCAGGGTACCACCGAGAAATGCCAGCACGACGATGGCCACGAAGATCTCGGGCAGCGACACGAAGACGTCGACTGCTCGCATTACCATGCTTTCGAGCCGCCCGCCGAAAAAGCTGGCGCCAACGCCGATTGGCACGCCGACGAGACAGGCGATCACCACCGCGGCGACGGCGACGCTCAATGACACGCGTGCGCCGTGGACGATACGGCTCAGCAGGTCGCGGCCGATCTCGTCGGTTCCCAGGAGGTGAACGGCCGAGGGTGAGGCCAGGATGTTGACTGGATTGATCGCCAGCGGATCGTAGGGGGCGATGATCCCTGCGAACACCGCCGCAAGTACGACCAGCGTGAGAATCGGCGCGGCCACGAGCAACGGCCCATCCCGGCCTACGAGCCGACGGATGGCCGCGCTGACCCTACGGATCATCCCTGAACCCTCACCCGGGGATCGATCAGGCCCTGCAGGACATCCACGGTGAGGCTGATCAATGCAAACATCGCGAAGATCGCCACCAGCGATCCCAGAATCACGGGATAGTCACGGGCAAAGCAGGCGCTGACCAGTAGCGAGCTGATGCCTGGCCAGTTGAACAGGGCTTCGATGATGACGGTCCCGCCAAGCAGATTCCCAGCCCGCACTCCGAGGATCGCCACTACCGGGATGAGTGCGTTCGGAAGCGCATGGCGATAGACCGCCTGGGCCTGTGACAGGCCACGCGCCCGTGACGCTCGGACGAAATCACGCCGCAATACGTCGCTCAGACTGGCCCGGGTCATCCGGGTAACCACGCCCATGAAGTTGATGCCGATGGTGAGCGCCGGCAGCAACAGATAGGAGAAATGCGCGACCGGATCGTCCTTGAAGGCGACATAGCCAGAGGACGGCAGCACTTCGAGCCAGAGGCTGAAGACGATGACCAGGAGGATACCGGTGACAAAAACCGGTGAGGAAAACCCGAGCACCGCCGCCGCGCTTGCCGCCAGCCCGCTCGGTGCAGTGCGGCGACGAGCCGCGATGATCCCGAGCGGTAGGCCGAAAATGATCGCAATGGCGAGTCCAGCGGCAATGAGTTCCAGGCTGCGCGGAATACGGCGCGCCAACTCATCGGTCACCGGCAGACCGGTCTGCAGGGAACGGCCAAAGTCTCCGACCGCCATCGAAGACAGCCAGTCGATGTACTGCCGGTGAAGCGGCGCATCGAGGTTGAGCTGGGCCCGGATGCGGGCCACCACCTCCGGATTGGCCGCGCCCTGCTCACCGAGCAGAATCAGTACCGGATCACCCGGCAGGTAGTGAACCGCGAAGAACGCGATGCTTGCCGCAATGGCGATCATCAGCGCCGCAGCGGCGATGCGGCGCGCAAGGTACTTGAGCATGCAGGGTTGTAGCGCCCCTCAGCCAGGCGAGACACGGCGGCGGCCGGTGGCCGCCACCGCGCATCCTATTCGATCCACAGGATGGGCAATGCGATACCCGGGCTGCTTTCAGAGAGTGCTCCGCCCAACTGCCGGTAGCCTTTCACCTTGTTCGAGTAGGCCTGCGCCTGCTCCCGCCAGTTGATGAATACCCAGGGGCTCTGCTCGACCAGGCGCTCCTCAACCCTGCGGTAGACCTCCTTGCGGGCCTCGGGATCGGTGAGGGCACGCCCCTCCGCCAGCATCGCCTCGAGGTTCTCGTCGCGGTACCCGATCGGCTTCGCCCAATAGGACGACCCCGCGCCGAAATAGTAGCTGTAGGCATCCGGATCGGGGAGCTTGACCGACACGCCGTAGACCATCACGTCGTAGTCGCCACTGTCCTTCTTCTCGATCACATTCGCCCATTCCAGAAGCCTGATATTGGCGTTCAGGCCGACTTCTTTCAGATTGGCCTGCACGATCTGAGCCGTCGTGGTGTAGATCGTCAGCCCCTGAAACACGCCGAGCTCGAAATCCAGGCCATCCGGGTAGCCCGCTTCGGCGAGCAGCGCTTTCGCCTGTTCCGGATCATGGTCGAAGGAGTTCGCCAGTTCAGCGCGGTAGAACGGCGAATCCTCGGTGGTCGGCGGTCCGTAGAGTGGGGCACCATGGCCGAAGAAGGCGGCCTTGGAAATCCCCTCGCGATCGATCGCCATGGCAAAAGCCTTGCGGACCTGCGGGTCGTCGAACGGCTTCTTGGTGGCATTGAACCAGAGGTTCATAAAGGCGCCGCCGGACGAATCAACCGTGAGGTTGGGCACCCGCCTGAGCGCATCGATGTCCTTCCAGGGCACGAAATCGATCATGTCGAGGGCGCCCGTCCGCAGCGCATTCACTCGGGCATCGTCGCTCTTGATCATCCGAAACTCGACGCCATCGAGGTAGGGCTGCCCCGCCACGAAATAGTCCGGATTACGGACCAGCATGGCCCGAACCGCCGGCTCATACTCCGCGAGCATGAACGGGCCGGTGCCGTTCGCCTCCGCTTTGATATTGGGGTCGCTTTCCATCCATTGCTTCGAAATGATGGACGCTTCCGGCAGGGCGAGTACGCTCAGGAGCGTCACGTCCGGCTCCGACTTCTCGATCCTCACCGTAAGCTCGTCCACCACCGTGATGGTGGCGCCTTCGAGGTTCGGTCGCAGCGTTCCACCGGAATCGGGGTTCTGGATGCGTTCCAGGGAGAATTTCACATCCTCGGCGGTCAACGGCGTTCCATCGTGGAACGTGATCCCCGGGCGAAGCTTGAAGACGAATGTGCGGGCATCCGGAGTCTCCACGCTCTCGGCGAGTTCCGGCACCAGTTCAGCATCCTGGTCAAACCCCACGAGCGTGTTGTAGAGCGCCTCCATGAGCACCTTCCAGGCACTCCCGACGTAAAGATGCGGGTCCAGGCTCGACACTTCGGTGACGGTCCCGTAGCGCAGGGTACCTCCTGGTTTCGGGGTATCGGCCAAGGCGCCCGGGTGAGGCGCGAACAGTGCCACTCCGAGGGTCACGGCGAGGATTGCCAGCGGTTTCTTGAGCATCGTTTCTTCCTCCTCTCAACCAGGATCAAATTCTGGGCAACGCCTCCAGGAAGCGTTCAATTTCCGATTCGTCATTGTAGTACGATGGCGATATGCGCAGGGCACTGTCGCGCACCGCGAGATCGACACCCGCCTCGGCAAGACGCTGCGCGATGGTCTCGGCTGCAATCCCGGGATGGCGGAACGACAGGATACCCGAGCCTTCGCCCGGTCCCCTCGGGCTGACGATGGCGTAGCCACGATGCTGCAGGCCGTCGGCAGCCTTGGCGATGAGTTCCAGGATGTGGCGCTCGATCACCTCCGGCCCGAGTGCGAGCTGGATCTTCACCGCCGCATCGAGGCCCCAGATTCCGGGGAAGTTGACGAGCGCCTCCTCGAAGCGCCCGGCATCCGGCCGGTAGGTCAGCTCATAGTCCATGTGATCTTCGTGCTTGCCGACGGTATGGTAGCCGACGCTGGGCGGGTCAAGCCGGTCGAGGACATTGCGGCGGCAAAAGAAAAAGCCGCTGCCGATCGGCCCTAGCAGCCACTTGTGGCTGCCAACCGACATGAAGTCAACCTTGTATCGGCCGAGGTCCAGCGCCAGCGCACCCACCCATTGAATGGCATCGAGGTTGAGCATTACGGCGTTGCGGGAGCAGAGTTCGCCGGTTGCGTCGAGATCCTGGCGGAATCCGTTCGAGAACTGCACCGCGCTCAAGGACACGAGCCGGGTACGCTGGTCCATCAGCGGGGCGATGTCATCGACCAGGACGCGGCCCTGCCGATTCTTGACCCAGCGCAGTTCTACGCCAAGCCTTTGGAGCCTCATCCAGCAGTACACGTTCGAGGGGTACTCGATGTCGGCGATGATCACGTTGTCGCCCGCGCGCCAGTCAAGCCCGTTCGCCACCGTCACCAGGCCTTCGGTGGTGTTCTTGACGAAGGCGATCTCGTCGGCCGCGGCGCCGATCAGGCGCGCAATGCGGCTCTTGATCTCCGTGTCGGTGTGGCGACACCAGTTGGGATAATTGTTGCGACCGTTGTCGCGCACGTCCGCCAGAAACGTGTTCATCGCCGCAATCACCGGGTTGCTCAAGGCGCCGATCGAGGCGTTGTTGAGATAGCAGCGGCGCGCCTTGATCGGGAACTCGTCACGGATCGAGACGAGGTCGGCCGACGGCAGTTGCTCCGTGGGCGCGGCGACAAGGCCGCGTTCCGCCCCCCGCACCAGACTGGCAGTGATCCCGTCCACCTTCGTCCTCCGTCATGGGTCGAATAAGTTGAGGTTAGGCTCGCGCGATCGAGGATAGGAGATTCAACCGCTTTTACGAAAGTATCCGCCGCCTCCCCCTCTCGCGTCAACGGCACGGTTGAGGGGCAATCCGGGTGGGGGAGTTAGCGACCTGCGGCGGGCGCTGGAAGAAATCCTGGCCGAACTCGTAGACTCCGGCCATCTGCATATCGTAGTTTAGCCTTGCCTACATCAGCGCCGCCGCAGAGCCACCGCCAGCCGTTCCCCATCGAAATCGTCGCTGGCCGTGTGCTCGAAGCCCTCGATAGAGCCCACCTGCAGCGACTCGGCCAGGGTCTCGCCGGCAATGCTGTCGCGGAACGCCTCGATGGCCGTCGCCAGCCGTTCGCTAGCCTGGTAGACGATCTCGATGCGGTCGCTGACCGCCAGGTCGGCGTCCTTGCGCAGTTGCTGGATGCGACGCACCACCTCGCGGGCCAGGCCCTCGTGGATTAGCGCCTCGCTCAGCTCGGTCTTCAAGGCCGCCAGCAAACCGCCGGATTCGGCCACGGCATAGCCCTCGGCGCCGGATTGCTGGACGATGACCTGATCCGGGCGTAGCTCGAAAGCCTTGCCGCCGGCCTCGACGCTGATCGACTGCCCGGCCAGCAGCGCCGGTCCCCAGTCGGCGGTCTGCTCAGTGCTCGCCTCGACCAGCGCCTTGCGGACGGCCGGGAAGTCCTTGCGCAGCTCACGGCCCAAGGTATCGACCGGTTTGAGTCTATATTCGATGGGGCGGCCTCCCGCAAGGGTGGCACCCGGCGCCAATAATTCCACCGATTTGACATTGAGTTCCTCGGCGATCACCTCGCGGTAGCGCGCCACCACCGAGCCGTCCTGGCCGGACGGCAGGCCAAAGGCGATCCCGGCCAGCGGCTGGCGGACCCGGATGCCGGCGTTGTTGCGCGCGGCATGGCCAGTGCGGACCAGATGCTTGACCAGCCGCATATCGGCGACCAACGCTTCATCGACCAGACCTGGCGCGGCGTCGGGCCAGCGGGTCAGATGTACGCTCTCCGGCGCGTCGGAGTTCACGGCGGTGACCAGTTCGCGGTACAAGCGCTCGCTGAGAAACGGCATGGCCGGGGCCAGCAGCCGGGCCACGGTGACCAGGCAGGTGTAGAGCGTCTGGTAGGCGGCCTGCTTGTCGCCATCGTTCTCGGATTTCCAGAACCGGCGCCGGGAGCGGCGCAGATACCAGTTGCTGAGATCGTCGACGAACACCTCCATCGGCCGGGTGGCGTTGGGGGCGTCGTACTCCTCGTAAGCTCGGGTAACCCGATCGATCAGCAGGTTCAGCTCGCCCAGTATCCAGCGGTCCAGCTCTTCGCGCCGGTCCAGCGGCATGGCCTCGGACTCGGAGTCGAAGCCGTCCAGCTCGGCGTAGGTGGTGAAGAAGCTGAAGCAGTTCCACAGGGTCAGATAAAAGCTGCGCACCACGTCGCCGACCAGTTCGACCGAGAAGCGGCGCGGTTCGCCCGGCGCCCCCGAGGTGTACATATACCAGCGGAAGGCGTCAGCGCCGTACTTGTCGAGCACGTCCCAGGGGGCGACGAAGGTCTCCGGCCGGCTCTTGGACATCTTGCGGCCTTCCTTGTCCAGAATATGGCCCAGGCAAATGCAGTTCCGGTAGGCGACCTGCTCATTGAGCATGGCCGAGATGGCGTGCAGGCTGTAGAACCAGCCGCGGGTCTGATCCACCGCTTCGCAGATGTAGTCGGCCGGATACTGGTCCTTGAACCGATCCTGATTCTTGTGCGGGTAGCCCCACTGGGCCAGCGGCATGGCCCCGGAATCGAACCAGACGTCGATCACTTCCGGCACCCGACGCATGGTGCCCTGCTGGCCGTCGATCTCGACCTCCCAGGTGATCTCATCGACATAGGGTCGGTGCAGATCGAGTTCCGAAAGATCGCGCCCGGCCAGTTCGGACAACTCACGAACCGAGCCGATACAGACTTGATGGTCGATCTCCGGGTTGTCGCAGACCCAGATCGGTAGCGGCGTGCCCCAGAAGCGCTCGCGGCCTATGGCCCAGTCCTTGAGTTCCTCCAGCCAGTTGCCGAAGCGGCCGTCGCGGACATGGCTCGGCACCCAGTTGATGGTCTTGTTCAACTCGACCATCTTGTCGCGATACGCGGACGCGCGGATGTACCAGGTCGAGCGGGCCAGATACATCAGCGGGCCGCCGTCGCGCCAGCAATGCGGATAGCTGTGGCGGTAGGTGCCGGCGTGATACATCAGGCCGCGCGTCTTGAGGTCGCGGATGATGGTCTTGTCGGCGACCTTGAAGTCCTGGCCGGCGACCAGTTCGACCTGGTCGATGAACCGCCCTTGGTCGTCGACCGTCATCAGCACCGGCAGGTCGTAGCGCTTGCCGGCTTCCAGGTCGTCGGCGCCGAAAGCCGGGGCCAGGTGGACGATGCCGGTGCCATCGTCCGTGGACACGAAGTCACCGCCGACCACGTAGTAGCAATCCTGGTCCACCGGCAGATAGGCATACAGCGGCCGGTAGCGCCGGCCGAGCAGATCGCGGCCCTGGTGGCGGGCTATGACTTGATAGCCGCCGCCCTCGCCCAGATGGCGCTCCACCGCCGCCTCGACCAAGGACTCGGCCAGGATCAGGCGCTCGCGGGGCGCATCGGCCGACTGGCGACCTTCCAGTTCGACATAATCGATGTCCTCGCCCACCGCCAAGGCCACGTTGCCGGGCAGGGTCCAGGGCGTGGTGGTCCAGACCAGCAAGCTAGTGTCCTCGGCGTCGGCCAGCCGGAAGCGCACGTAGATGCTGGGGTCGTCAACGTCCTGATAGCCCAGCGACACCTCGTGGCTGGAATACGGGGTGCCGGAACGCGGCGAGTACGGCACGACCTTGTAATCCCGGTAGATCAGACCCTTGTTCCAGAACTGCTGGAGGATCCACCAGACCGATTCGATGTAGTCGTTATGATAGGTGACATAGGCATCGTCCAGGTCCACCCAGAAGGCGATGCGCTCGGTCAGTTCCTCCCATTCCTTGATATAGGTGAACACGCTCTCGCGGCACCGCTCGTTGAATTCGGCGACCCCGTACTCGACGATCTCCTGCTTGGTCTTGATGCCCAGCTGGCGCTGTACTTCCAGTTCCACCGGCAGGCCATGGGTATCCCAACCACCCTTGCGCAGCACGTAATGACCGCGCATCGCCTGGTAGCGCGGGAACATGTCCTTGAAGGCGCGCGAGATCACATGATGGCTGCCGGGCCGGCCGTTGGCCGTGGGCGGCCCTTCGTAGAACACATAGCTGGACCCACCCTCGTGGGCCTGGACCGAACGCTTGAAAATGTCCCTGTCGCGCCAGAATTGCAGGATCTGCTGCTCGCTGGCCGGGATATCGACCTGGGGTTTGACCGCTTTGAACGTCGCCATCATGTATCCGTCGGGTTGGACATAAAAAAACCCGGATCGCCTGTGAGGTGACCCGGGTTGATACTGGAACCATCGACTCAGGGCAGGGCACCTCACCTCACGGGGTGAGCGATGATGATCGGGCGGCTAATTCGGGTGCCGTAATGCATGAGCTCTGCTAGTCTGAAAAGGAAACCATGGCGAAATCTACACTGTACACCGGATCAGGGTCAAACCCGACCATGCTCACCCAGCGGAGATACCGATCATGTCCATTCTTCCCATTCTGCTACTCAGCCTGATCAGCGCCACCGTGCTGGCCCAGGCCCCGGTCGCTGAGCCCGCGCCCGGCGTGTTTCTGGTCGCCACCGAGGAGATGCCCGATCCGCGCTTCCGCCAGACCGTGATCCTGCTGCTGGAACATGACGAGAACGGCACCCTGGGGCTGGTCATCAACCGCCCCACCGACGTGATGCTGCGCGAGGCCCTGCCCGAGGCGCCCGACAACCCGCATCCGGTGTACTGGGGCGGCCCGGTCGCTCCCAATATGGCTCTGCTGCTGGGTCGCGGCGAGCCACCCGAGGGCCAGTCGGAGCCGGTGCTGGACGAGGTCTGGTGGAGCGCCGATGCCGAGGTGCTGGAAGCCCTGCTCAACGAGGGCGCCGGATCGGAGCGGCTGCGGGTGTTTCTGGGTCACTCCGGCTGGTCGGCCGGCCAGCTGGCCGGGGAGCTGAGCAGGGATGGCTGGGCACTGCTGCAAGCCACGCCCGAGCAGGTGTTCAGCGCCGACCCTGCCGGTCTGTGGGATCGTTTGATGGGCAGCGGCCGGCCGCTGCTGGTGTTGCGGCCGTAAGCCTACACCTCGACCCGGTCGGGGAAATCCGGCGCCAGCACCGAGTGCTCCAGCTCGCCGGCCGCGCAACGGAAAGATAGGCTGCCGTCTTCCCGGCACAACCAGACCTCCCGTGCGCCGGCTTCCAGATACAGCTGGATCTTCTCCCGGATCTCGGCCGCCGTATTGCTGGCTGAGACGATCTCGACGCACAGTTCCGGGGCGACCGAGGCTTCGACCTCGTCACGGATGACGGCCAGCCGCTCGGCCGAGGCCCAGACCACGTCGGCCACCTTGGTGCCCTTGCGGGTGGCGATCGCGCATTCCGGGAACACCGCCCCGTCGGTCAGGCGCTCCCGCAGCAGGGCCTCGATCCGCCCCTGCAGAATCGAGTGGATCACCTTGGCCGGACTCATCACGATCCTGCCGTATTCATCGAGTTCGATCTTGAACGGCAGATTCTTGAGATCGGGGTGCTCGCAGACCTCTTGCCAGCGCATGGGATGGCTACCCTCGCTCTTTCAACAGACAGCATTTCTTGTATTTCTTGCCGCTACCGCAGGGACAGGGATCGTTACGGCCGATTTTCGGCCTCTTGACGATGGGAGAGCCGGGACCCTCTCGGGGTGGCGGTGATAGAGAATCGAACGGAAATCCCGGCAGAGAAAAGAATCTCGGGCGCGGTGTTCGTCGCTCGTCGATC
>CAYMHN010000079.1:7554-10093 GCA_964390235.1 uncultured Candidatus Competibacteraceae bacterium | reverse complement strand
GCCGGAGCAGCCGGATCCGGCCGAACTGCGCTGGGTCGAGCTGAGCGATGGCGGGCTGGTTACGAGCTTGCAGATCACCTCGCCGGCGGCTCTGGCGTTACGTCTTCAAGTGCACGCCGTTCACTGGCCCGAGGCAGCCGAACTGCGGGTCCACGGGCCGGATACCGAGGCGGTGCTTACCGGGATTGATCTGAAAACCGACCGGATGCGCTGGTTGCCGACGGTCGCCGGCGATACCGTCATGCTGGAGTGGTATTTGCCGCCCGGTTCCGATCCGGCGACGGTTGATTTGGAACTGTCGGGCCTGTCGCACCTGCACGTGTCGCCCCGCGCGCTGCTGCAACCCCGGCGTCTGCAAGACATAGGTCGCAGCGGCGCCTGCCAGGTGGACGTGGCTTGTCAGAATGTCGGCCTGCCCGACGTGATCGTCGACAGCGTGGCCAAGTACCTGTTCTCCGATGACTCCGGTCAGACCTTCGGCTGTACCGGACAGCTGCTGAGCGATACCGATCCGGACTCGCAGATTCCCTATTTTCTGACTGCCCATCACTGTATCGACAGGGCGACGGTCGCCGCGAGCATGGAGTTCTACTGGTTCTTCCAGCGCGATCATTGCGCCGCCGCCACCCCGGTCAGCCTGATTCGCACCGATGGCGGTGCCACGCTGTTGGCCGCGGAGCGGCAGACCGACTTCAGCCTGCTGCGGCTCAACCGGGAGCTACCCGAGGGCGTGGGGTTCAGCGGCTGGAGTGCCGAGCCGGTACGATCCGGCGATCCGGTATTCGGTCTGCACCATCCGCGCGGCGATCTGCGCAAGATCAGTCGCGGCAACGTCCGGCGGCTGGTGGCAGTACAGGGGCAGAGCGCTCGCGACGACTTCATCGAGACCGAGTGGTTTCTCGGGGTCACCGAAGTGGGCAGCAGCGGCTCCGGCCTGTGGCTGGAGCGCGACGGCGAACCGCGCTTGGTCGGTACCCTGTTTGGAGGGCATTCGTCCTGCCATGCTCCGCGGCAGCCGGACTATTACGGGCGTTTTGACCGTACCTTGGCGCAGATTGTCGAGTTTCTGGCGCCACCGCCCCAGCAGATCGATGCCACGCCGCGCTTGCTGAACCTCTCCACCAATGGCACGGTCGATACCGATCACGGTCTGATCGCGGGGTTCATCGTCACCGGCGATGCTCCCAAGCGGTTCGTCGTCATGGGTGAAAACCAGCATGGTCTGGCCGATCCGGAGTTGCGGATAAGGGCTTATCCCGGTGGCGAACTCCTGGCGTACAATGACGACTGGCGCGAGCATCCGACCGCCGGTGAAATCGAAGCCCGGCTGCGGCGGCCCGCTGGCGAGCGCGACGCGGCACTGGCGCTGACCCTGGCGCCAGGACAGTACCTGGCTACGCTGGGCGACCGTAGCGGGCGCGGCGGGCGCGGCTTGATCAGCGTGACCGAGATCGGGGGTGGCGTCGGCGGGCGACTGCTGAACCTCTCCACCAACGGCATGGTTGGCGCGGAACTCGGATTGATCTCCGGTTTCATCGTCGAGGGTGGTTCACGCCGCGTGGCCTTGATGGGCGAGGATCTGGGCGGTCTGGCCGATCCCGAGATCGCGGTTGTCAGCTTTCCCGATCTGCGTCCGCTGGCCGGCAATGATGATTGGCGGAACAGCGCGACAGGCGCAGAGGTTGCTGCCAAGCTCCGCGCACCGCGCGGTGATCGGGATGCGGCTCTGGCACTGACTCTGGAGCCCGGGCAGTATCTGGTCACGCTGCGTGATCGCGCTGGCCGCGGCGGGCGCGGGCTGATCAGCGTGACCGAGATCGCGCCGTGAGCAATCCGGGTACGATATTTTTTCACACCAATATCGGGGCAATTGAATGAACAGGTGGCGCTCTGGTGTTCTGCTGGCGGTATGGCTATGCCTGGGAGTGGCACAAGCGCAGCCCGTACCCCGTATAGTCAACAGTTTGACGACTTTCGACTATCCGGCGGTGGGCGTGCTGCTGAGGGGTGAGGTGGCTTTCTGTACCGCGACCCTGATCGGTAGCCGCACCCTGCTGAGCGCGGCCCATTGCGTCTGCGAGGGCGTCGGTAGTCAATGCCAGCCCGGTGGACTGCAACTCGTCAATCCGGCTCAGCTTGAGGTGTTCTTCCAGCATGCCGGGTCGGTGCCAGCAAGCGGTATCCGGGTACCCGCCGACTACCAGTTCGGGGTACGCGGGGACTTCGCGGTCATCGAACTGGCCGAAGAGCTTATCGGCATCCAGCCCATGCCGCTCAATACGGTACGCAAACCACCGCCGGGCAGCGGGGGCGAGTTGGTCGGTTTCGGACTGACTGTCAGAGATGGGGGAACCGGCGATGTGGGGCTGAAACGCCATGGCCGCATGGTGACAGGGTCCTGCGACAATCCGGGAATACCTCCTACGCTACGGGTACCCGATGCCAACCATCTGTGCTGGAGCTTCGAGTTTCCGGTTGGTGCGCCCGGCACGGATTCCAATACCTGCCAGGGCGATTCAGGTGGACCGATGCTGATGGA
>CAYMHN010000079.1:3365-7544 GCA_964390235.1 uncultured Candidatus Competibacteraceae bacterium | reverse complement strand
GGATATCGACGGGCGCACCCTGCTGGTCGGGGTGGCCTCCGGTGGCCTCAGTACGAGTTGCCTGGCACCGGATTATTCCTTCCATGCCGATGTGTTTACCACCCGCGAATGGATCCTGGCGCAATCCGCCAACATCGGCCAACGGGCGGTTGGCATGCCGGTCGTCGGCAGCGCCCGGGTCCGGCAACTGGTTGCCGAGGACGAAGCCGGACCACCACTTGGCGCGGCCAACTGGCAGCTGCCGGTGCCCGAGTATACCGGGCAACTGCGCTTGGCCTTGAATGGCATAGACAACGGGATCAACGATTTCGATCTGGAACTGCTGGACCCCGACGGCCGGAGTCTTTGCACCTCTTGGGATCCCAATGTGTTCGAATACTGCCAGTTGAACGATCCGCAGCCGGGCAGTTACACGGCTCGGGTCATCACCTTCCAGAGGGGGTTTCCGGCCACCTATCAGCTGACCGCCACCCTGTTCCAGGCGCCCGATCCCACCCCCAGGCTGTTGAATATCTCCACTAACGGCTTCATCGACGGACCCGGCATGATCGCCGGCTTCACGGTGCTGGGGGATACCAAGCGCTTTGCCATCATGGGTGAGAACATGGGCGGCATGCGCAACCCGCAGCTGCTGGTGACCAATTATCTGACCGGGGAAGTGCTGGTGTACAATGACGACTGGCTCAGCGATACGGCCCAGGCGCGCGAGGTCGAAGCCAGTCTGCGGGCACCGGGTGGCCCGAGCGACGCGGCCATCGCGATCAGTCTGCCACAGGGGGTGTATCTGGCGACCCTGAATGACCGTGAAGGCGCCGGCGGACGCGGCTTGGTCAGCGTGACCGAAATCGGTGGCATCCCCGGCGCTGGGCTGATCAATATCTCGACCAACGGGCAGGTCGCGGGCGAGGGGCTGGTGGCGGGCTTCATCGTGACCGGTGGCCCGAGACGGTTCGTGATGCTGGGCGAAAACCAGGGCGGGATGAGCGATCCTGAACTTCAGGTGGTACGGTTTCCCGAAGATACACCGGTCGCTTACAATAATGACTGGCGTGACAACAGTGCCGCCGCGCAGGCCGAAATCCGCAGTAAAGACCGGTTGCCGGATGCCGACCGGGATGCCGCGCTCATCGTCACCTTGCAGCCCGGTGCCTATCTGGCACGGCTGCGTGATCGCAGCGGCAGCGGCGGGCGCGGTCTGGTCAGTGTGACCGAGGTGGCCGACTGAGCCGCGTTGGTCGTCTACGCGTCGCAGCCTGACAGGTTTTCCAGCCGGCGCAGCCATTCCGGCCAGCGCTCGGCCCAGCAGCAAAAGTGGTCATGATTACTCAGGATTCGCAGTTCGGCGCAGGGTTGCCGGGTGATGAAACCCTGGATAAGTTCAGGTGCGATATTGGTATCCTCGGCTCCGACCAGATGGAGTTGTCCGACCGTCGCTGGCAGCGGGGGGCGCTCGGCGGGATTGATCGATCCCTGCAACGGGGTGTAACCATGTTGCCGGGTCCATGCGTCGATATCCAGATTGCCCGCCAGGGTCAGTATCGTACGGGTCTGCGGAAACCGTTCGGCCAGCAGCCAGGCCAGCGTGCCACCACCGCTGTGCCCGATGAACACCAGTTCGGCATGCGGATTGACGGTCAGATAGTTCTCCAGTGCGCGGGCCATGCTGTCGACCACCTCCGGGCCATAACGGCGGGCGGTCCACAGCAAGGGCGAGCAGCCCGGTTCGGCATGCAGCCCATGGTAACAGGGACGGCCCAGGTACAGACTGGCCCGTGGATCGTAGGCCATCAGTCGCAGCATCAATGGCCTGCGCGGGGTCGGATCGCGTGCGATCGTGTGGCGGTTCAGCCACGGGCTGCCGTCCCCTTCGAGATAGACATGCAGCACGGCGCCGTCTGCCCGGTTGCTATAGCCGATATGGCGATAACCGGCGCCGATCAGCAATAGCCGTTCGAAACCATGGTGTTCGGCCTGAGTGTCCAGCAGTTGTTGCGGTCCGGTGCAGGCGACAAGCAGGCCGCAATAGATCAAAATGAGCCACAGCAGGTCAAAGTGAACGGATTGCCGGAATTCAATCGCACGCCATCGACGGTTTGCGGTATTGGCGCGTGATTTGCTAACCGACTTCTGTTGTCTGATCGAGTAAAATATGCACATGGTGCTAATCTTAAGGCATGTTTATAAAGTGACCACTATCGAGGCGTTCTGCCATGTCACATTCTGAATCAAACACTCTGCGGAGAGCATTACCCGCATTCATCAGCAGCGCCTTGGCCGGCGTCCTGCTGGCAGCCTGCGCCACGCCGGGCACGGATTCGTCGGCGAATCTGGAATTGGCCGCCGCTGGCGGTGATCCGGACAAGATGCTGATCGTCGACTGCCTGCTTCCCGGCCAGGTGCGACGTCTGGGAACGGCCGCGACCTACGTGACCGCCCGCCGACCCATCAAGACCTCGATCAGTTTGTGCGAGATCCGTGGTGGTGAATATGTCGCCTATGACCGGGCCAGTTTGCAGACGGTACTCAATTTCTGGCTGCCCTCGGCCGAATCCGGTGATGTCGAGGCCCAGAACTATGTGGGTGAAATCTATGAACGCGGTCTGGGCGTACCACCGGACTATACCCGGGCGGCGGAGTGGTATCGACGCGCCGCGGACCAGGGCAGCGAGCGGGCGATGGCCAATCTGGGGTCTCTGTACGAGCGCGGCCTCGGTGTCCCACGGGATCAGGTTCAGGCACTCAACTGGTATCGTAGCGCTTCCGGCCTCACGGGCGACCAACTGGCCTTTGCCACTTCGATCAGCGAACTGGAGGCCCGGGCGGCCCGAGCGGACGATTTGGAACAGCAGGTGACGCAGCTGCGCTCCGAACTGGGCCGTATGCAGCGCCAATTGGAGCAGAGCAATCGTGCCGAGCAGAGTACCCGTCAGCAGCTGGAACAGACCCGCCAGCGCTTGCAACAGCCGGCTCAGGCCAGTCCGGCCGTGCTGCGACCAGCGGCGCCAGTCGATGATCGGGAACTCAACCGCCTCAAGCAGCAGTTGACCCAGCAGATCCAGACCACCAGCCGGGTTGAAGAGGAGGCCGAACTGCTGCGGGTACGCCTCGAAGCTGAACAGCAAGGCCGCTCGTCATTGGAGCAGCAACTGCAGACACTGGAGGGTGAACTGGACAATGTCAAGCGGGAGCGCCAGCAACTGGCAGTGGACAGCCAGCAGTTGCGCACCGAGCAGCTGGACGGACTGACCCGGGCCCGCCAGCAGCTGATCGAAGCCCGTCAATCCCTGGAGCAGCAGAACCAGCTGCTGGCCTCGCAGAACACCGACGAGGTCAACCGGCTGCGCCAGGAGTTGAGCGGCAGTAGTCAGCGGATTGTCGAACTGGAGCGAGCGCTCGAAGCCAGCCGCGAGCAGCGGGTCGATCTGGAAACCGAGCGTCTCAACCTGAATCAGGCCCGCAATGAACTGGAGCAGGCCCGGCAGCAACTGGCCCGCCAGCAGTCCGCCCTGACCGCGGTCGATAGTGCGGAACTAAACCGGCTCACCCAGCAGCTGGAACGGCAAACCCGGGAGTTGACTCAGCGTGAAGAGCAGGTGCGGCAGCTGGAGCGGCAGCTCGAGATCAGTACCGAGCAACTGGCCCGTACCGAGGGTCGCATCGAGGCGCTGGAAAGCGAAACCCAGCAGGTACGACTGGCGCTGCAAACCCGCGGCGCCGCGGCTCCGGAGCTTGTCACCGGTCAGACCGTTGCCGTACCACCACGGCCTGGCATCAATTTCGGCAACTACCATGCACTGGTCATTGGCAACAATCAGCACGCCGAACTGCCGGAGCTGCAAACGGCCGTCGGTGACGCGCAGGCGGTCGCCACGCTGCTGCGCTCACGCTATGGCTTCCAGGTCGAATTGTTGACCAATGCCACCCGCGCGCAGATCCTGACCGCGCTCAACAAATATCGCGCGCAGCTGACCGAGAACGACAATTTCCTGCTCTACTATGCCGGTCACGGCGAGCTGGACCGGGCCAATGACCGGGGCCATTGGTTGCCGGTCGACGCCTCGCCGAATGACACGACCAACTGGATCGCCAACAACCAGGTGACCGACATCCTCAACGTGATGAACGCCAAGCATGTCATGGTGATCGCCGATTCCTGCTATTCCGGCGCCCTGACCCGGT
>CAYMHN010000079.1:0-3355 GCA_964390235.1 uncultured Candidatus Competibacteraceae bacterium | reverse complement strand
CGACATCCTCAGGGCGAACAAACTGGTCAAGAAGCGCCCTGACCCGGTCGGTGACCACCTCGTTCGACGGAGGACGCACGCCCGAACAGCAGGAGCGCTGGTTGCGGGTGATGACCGAGACCCGTTCGCGCACCGTGCTGACCTCGGGTGGTTTGCAGCCGGTGCTGGACGGTGGTGGCGGTGGTCACTCGATCTTCGCCAATCAGCTGCTGCAAGCCCTGCGCGAGAATCGCACAGTCCTGGAGGGGCCGTTGCTGTATCAGACCGTCTCGCGCCAGGTCAGCGTGGCGGCATCCCGACTCGGCGTGGATCAGCGGCCGGAGTACGCCCCCATCCACTTCGCCGGCGATGTCGGGGCGCCGTTTTTCTTCCGGCCGGCGGGAGTGTAGGCGTTAGCTCGACGGGCTGAGGTCGTGGTGCATCTCGACCGCGGCCTCACGCCCGTAATAGTAGTTGGGAATCAAACGGATCTCGCGGTAACCCAGGGCCTGGTAAAAAGCCCGGGCTCCGGTGCTGCTAGCCCTGACTTCCAGGTGTATCCGGGTGATGCCGGCTACCCGAGCGGCTCGTTCCAGCCAGTCGACCAGCCGCCGTCCGAGGCCTTGGCTGCGATACCGGGGCAATACCGCCAGCAGTAGCAAGTGGGCCTCTTCGGTACGGTAATGCATGATGGCAAAACCGGCGAAGGCCCCGACGCTGCGGGCAATCACCACATTGGTCTCGGGGGCGCGAATCTGCTGAAGTACCCGAGGCGCACGCCAACGCCAGCCAAGATCGGTCTCGATCAGATCGCGCGACAGGGTGGCGATGCGCTCGGCGTCGCAGGGCCGTGCCAGTCGCAGTTCGAGGGTCTGGGTCATGGACGAGGCGATCCGGCGGATGCCGGATCGCCGGACCGCCGGACGGCTTAGCGCTCGACTGCCAGCGCCACTCCCTGACCGCCACCGATGCATAGCGTGGCAAGGCCGCGCTTGGCATCGCGGCGCTGCATTTCGTGCAGCAGATCGACCAGTATACGGGCGCCACTGGCGCCGATCGGATGACCGATGGCGATGGCTCCACCATTGACGTTGATCTTGACCGGATCCCAGCCTAGCGTGCGGTTGACGCCCATCGCCTGTGCGGCAAAGGCTTCGTTGGCCTCGATCAGATCGAGATCCTCGACTTTCCAGCCGGCCTTCTCCAGGCACCGTTGGGTGGCGGGAATCGGCCCGGTACCCATTATCCTGGGATCGACACCAGCGCTGGCGTAGGCGGCGATCCGGGCCATTGGCTTGAGGCCGAGATCGCGAGCCAGCGACTCGCTCATGACCAGCACGGCGGCGGCGCCGTCGTTGATGCCGGAGGCGTTGCCGGCGGTTACTGTGCCGTCCTTCTTGAACGCCGGGCGTAACTTGCCCAGTCCTTCGGCCGTGGTCTGCGGACGCGGGCACTCGTCCTTGTCGAAACGGACGGGGTCGCCCTTGCGCTGCGGGATGTCGATCGGCACGATCTGATCGCTGAACTTGCCAGCGGCTTGGGCAGCACCGGCCCGGCGTTGCGACTCAGCGGCGAAGGCATCCTGTTCCTCACGGCTGATGCCGAATTGTTCGGCGATGTTCTCGGTGGTGATACCCATATGGTACTGGTTGAAGGCGTCCCACAAACCGTCCTTGATCATGGTGTCGACCAGGGACCAGTCCCCCATGATCTGACCGTTGCGTGAGCGGGGCAGGGCATGCGGTGAGGCGCTCATGTTCTCCTGGCCACCGGCGATGATGATACCGGCATCGCCGGTGCGGACGGCCTGGGTGGCCAGGGCCACGGCCTTGAGGCCGCTGCCGCAGACCTTGTTGATGGTCATGGCCGGGACATGCTCGGGCAGACCTGCTTCGATCACAGCTTGGCGGGCGGGGTTCTGGCCGACCCCGGCGGTCAGCACCTGGCCCAGGATGACCTCGCTGATATGGCCGGGTTCGACTCCGGTCTGTTCGATCAGGGCCTTGATCACGGCCGCGCCCAGGGTGCTGGCGGGGATACCGGCCAGCGAACCGTTGAAATTGCCGACGGCGGTGCGGCGGGCGGCGACGATGACGATGCTGTCTGTGCTCATGAGGGGGTCTCCTGGTTGGTATGAGTAACGAGAGTAGTATAGTTTACCGAATTATGAGGCGGGATCGAAAACCAGTATCCCACCCGGATGAGACAGCCTTAGTTGATTATCCAGGGTATAGGTCGTGGTGGCCTGCAAGGCACTGAGATAGCGCCCTTCCTGTTCGCCCAGCACTCCCGGACAATACATCCGGGTACCGGCCAGCGGACCGATCTCCAGCTGGCCCGCGCCCATCTGTCGGTAGCCTCCGAAATAGCGGTTGCAGCCGCTGGAGCCGGTGACCCGGCCGTCATCACCGAAACTCAGGGTGATGGTGCTATCGGCCAGCGGCGCGGCGCCGTTGATACCGGTCAGCAGCCAGTCCGAGTCGATCAGTGAGGGTTCGGAGCCGGTCGCCGTGGGCCCGGCGGTGGCGGGTAGCTGGCCGGTGCAACCGGCCGCGCCGATCATCATTGCCAGCACCAATAGCAGCTTGTGTGACATGGCTCCCCCGGGTTCGCGATCATTGTCGATGATGGTAGCTGATCTCAGCATAGTTTGCGCAGTAGCTCGGCCAGTCGAGTGCCGATCTGCTCGATCTGGCGGCGTTGATCGGCATCCCGCAGCTCGCCCTGCTCGTCGAAAGCGGTGGCCGCTCCGCTGATGGCGCGCTGTTCGGGCAGCACCAGGCAGCCGATATTACCCAGGATGGCGCGTACGTGGACCAAGCCGCGCAAGCCGCCCAGTGCGCCGTTCGAGGCGCTCAGCAGCCCTACCACCTTGCCCTTGTAGCAAGCCAGCGGCCCTTCGCCCTCGGCCCGGCGCGAGACCCAGTCCAGAGTGTTCTTGAGCAGTGGGGTGATCGAGCTGTTGTATTCCGGACAGGCCAGCAGCAAGCCTTGATGGTCGAGGAACAGGCGCTTGAGCGTCATGGCCTGCTCGGGTAATCCGGATTCGGCCTCCAGATCGCCGTTGTATAGCGGCAGTGGATAGTCGCTCAGCTCGATCAGGGTGACTTCGGCACCCGCCTGTTCGGCGCCCCGGGCGGCGATACGGATCAGCTTGCGGTTGAATGAGGCACGCCGGGTGCTGCCGGCGAAAGCGAGTATGCGGGGCTGGCTCATGGTGCGATCCTTAAAATGCTAGACTCGCTGGTCATTGACCGCGGCGCGGTTCGATTTACACCTTACCATCGAGAGGAACAGCATGCAGTATAGACTACTCGGCCGCACCGGCATCGACGTCAGCGCCCTGTGCCTGGGCACCATGACCTTCGGCGAACAG
>CAYMHN010000078.1:2530-10172 GCA_964390235.1 uncultured Candidatus Competibacteraceae bacterium | reverse complement strand
GCCTGCCGTGCATGTCGGGCCGACCCGCCCTGTGCGAGCCCGGGGCCGCGGCCAATACCGCGGGAACCCTGCTGTCGGGTGCCCGCCGGCTGAAGCTTGACGGGCAGACGATCAACCATCATCTCGGCCTTTCGGTATTTGCTGAACGCGCCGTGGTTTCCCGTCGATCGGTCGTGAAGGTGACGACCGATCTGCCCTTCGACCGGCTCGCCCTGTTCGGTTGCGCGGTGATGACGGGCGTGGGCGCGGTCGTCAACACGGCAAGGGTAGCAGCCGGCACCAGCGTGGCCGTCGTCGGCCTTGGCGGCGTCGGCCTCAACGCCCTGATCGGCGCCCGGCTTGTCGGTGCCCGCGAGATCACCGGCGTTGACCTGAACGAGGACAAGCTGGCGCTGGCCCGGCAGCTTGGCGCCACGGCCACCTTCAACGCCGGCCAGGAAGGCTGCGCCGAGGCGGTGAGAGAGGCCACGGCCGGCGGTGTCGACTGCGCGTTCGAGATGGCGGGCTCGGTCAAGGCCATGGAGCTTGCTTATCGCATCACCCGGCGCGGCGGCACCACGGTCACCGCGGGGCTGTCCAACCCGACCCATGACTTCGCCGTCAAGCATGTGAGCCTGGTTGCCGAGGAGCGGACGGTCATGGGCAGCTATATCGGCAGTTGCGTGCCGCTGCGCGACATTCCCCGTTACATCATCCTGCACGAACAGGGACGCTTGCCCGTCGACCGGCTGATGAGCGGGCATCTTCGCCTGGAGGATATCAACGCAGCCTTCGACCGGCTCGCCGACGGCGGCGCGGTGCGGCAGATCGTGACAATTTGAAACGGCGCTGGGACGGTTTGCAGCGTTGACCGGCACCGATACTCAACCCTCCTGCTCCTCCCGCCGGTTCAGCGACTCCTCGGCGACCAGTTCGACGCTGATCGGCGAGGCGCGGGGTGTGAGCGGCAGGAAAGCGCCTTGTTCCTCCAGGGGCTTGGGCGCGCGCCGGGTCATGCGGTACAGGGCGAACACGCCAATCGCGCCGTGGATGATGGCCAACCACCAGAAGAACCCGCCCGGACCCATGGCGCTCATCAGCAGCGAGGCGGAGAGCGGCCCCAGGCTGGAGCCGCAGCCGTAGATCAGCATCAAGCGGCCGCTGGCGGCGACCATCTGATCGGTGCGCAAATGGTCGTTGGTATGGGCGATGCACAGCGCATACAGGGGCAGATGCAGGCCGCCGAACACGCCGATCAGCACGAACAGCCAGATTCCGGGCGAGTCGGTGAAGGGCAGGGCGGCCAGGGCGCTGAGGGCGGCCAGCAGGGTCACCACGGTGATCACCCGGCGCCGGTCGAAATGATCGGACAGCCGGCCGATCGGCCATTGCAGCAGCAAGCCGCCGAAGATCGCCGCCATCATGAAATAGGCCACCTGGCCGATCGGCAGTCCGATGCTGGTGGCGAACACCGCGCCCATGCCCAGCAGGGTGCTGTTGGCGATTCCGGTACCCAGGCCGCCGATCACGCCCAGCGGCGAAGTGCGATACAGTTCGCGCAGGCTGATGGGCGCCGCCCGGGTCAGGTTCGGCGCCGTCACCACGGTCAGCGACATGGGTACCAGGGCCAGGGAAACCAGCACCGAGGTCAGGATGAACAACTCCGGATTGCCGGGTGGGGCCAGGTTCAGCAGGGTCTGTCCCAGCATCAGGCAGCTCAGGCTGATGATCATGTACAGCGACAGCAGCTGTCCCCGGGTCTCGTTGGTGGCGCGATCGTTCAGCCAACTTTCCACGACCACGTACAGCCCGGCATAGCTGAAACCGGTAACCAGTCGCATGGCCATCCAGACCAGCGGATCGGCGAACACCGCGTGCACCAGCACCGAGGACGAGGCCAGGGAGGCGACGGCCGCGAACACCCGGATGTGCCCGACCCGATTGACCAGTTGTGGGATCACCATGGAACCGACCAGAAAGCCGACATAGTAGCCGGTCATGACCAGGCCGGTGGTCGTGGTGCCGAAACCCTCCAGCGAGGCCCGGATCCCCAGCAGAGTACCTTGCAGTCCGTTGCCCAGCATGATCAGGGCAAGACCGATGAACAAGGCCCAGGTGGCACGCAGCGCGGTCAGCATGAGGGTTCCGGAGGGGATGGGCGGGCGGATTGTAGCGGTTCACCTGACAAGCGGCAATCGATGCCGTAGTATCTGCGTCACGGGTAGGTGCAATCAGTGAGGAGAGGTCATGACCGCGCAGCAAAATCCATTTCAATTCCCCGAGATCAAGGGGCCGGATGCCGCCAAACTGGCGGATTGTTTCAAGGACATCGCCGAGCATAGCCAGGAATTGATGCAGCAGCTGGCCCAGCGCAACCTGAGCGGCGATCATTTCAGTATCCCGGACCGGATGGTGGTCGCCAAGACCTTCATGTCGCTGACCGAGCACATGATGACCGACCCCGGTCGTCTGATGGAGGCCCAGGCCGAGTACTATCAGCAGATGATGACGCTGTGGCAAACCACGACCCAGCGCCTGCACGGCGAGGAAGTACCGCCGGTGATCGCGCCCGAGCCCGGCGACAAGCGGTTCAAGGATGACGAGTGGCGGGAGAATCCGTATTTCGACTTTCTCAAGCAGGCCTATCTGCTATCGGCGCGCAGCATCCTGCACAGCGTGCAGACGGCCAAGACCGGAATGGACAGCAAGACCGCCGAGAAGGTCGATTTCTATACCCGCCAGTATCTCGATGCCCTGTCGCCGACCAACTTCCCGCAAACCAATCCGCAGGTACTCAAGGCCACCCTGGAATCGGGTGGGGAGAACCTGATCAAGGGTCTGGAGAACATGCTGGAGGACATGGCGCGCGGGGGTGGCGAACTGCGCATCAAGATGACCGATCTGGAGGCGTTCAAGCTGGGCGAGAACGTCGCCCTCACTCCTGGCAAGGTGGTGTTTCAGACTCCGCTGATGCAGCTGATCCAGTACACGCCGAGCACCGACAAGGTTTACCAGCGGCCGTTGCTGATCGTACCTCCCTGGATCAACAAGTTCTACATCCTGGATCTCAAGCCCAAGAACTCGTTCATCAAGTGGGCGGTGGACCAGGGTTTCACGGTGTTCGTGATCTCCTGGGTCAATCCGGACGAGTCGCTGGCCGAACGCGATTTCGAGGACTACCTACTGGAAGGCACCCTGGCGGCACTGGATGCGATCGAGCAAGCGACCGGCGAGAGCGAGGTCAACGCCATCGGCTATTGCATCGGTGGTACCCTGCTGATGGGCACCCTGGGGTATCTGGCCGCCACCGATCAAGCGGACAAGATCAAGAGCGCGACTTTTTTCACCACGCTGATCGATTTCAGCGACGTGGGCGAACTGGCGGTGTTCGTGGATGAGGAGCAGATCTCTCTGATGGAGCAGCAGATGGAGAAGCAGGGCTATCTGGAAGGCAGTCAGATGGCCAATGTGTTCAATATGTTGCGCGCCAATGACCTGATCTGGTCGTTTTACGTCAACAACTATCTGCTGGGACGCGAACCCATGGCTTTCGATCTGCTGTACTGGAACTCCGATTCCACCCGCATGCCGCGCAAGATGCACAGCTTCTATCTGCGCAATATGTATCTGCACAACCGGCTCAAGGAACCCGGTGGCATCGATCTGATCGGCGAGCCCATCGATCTCTCCAAGGTGCGCACCCCGCAGTATTTCGTTTCGACCAAGGAAGATCATATCGCTCCCTGGAAGGGGACGTATCGTGGCGTGAAGCTGACCGAGGGGCAGGTCAGATTCGTGCTCGGGGGATCGGGCCATATCGCCGGCGTGGTCAACCCGCCGGACCGCAACAAGTACGGTTACTGGACCTACGGCAAACTGCCCGACAATCCGGACGAGTGGCTGGAAAACGCGACCCATAACGAGGGCTCCTGGTGGCCGGACTGGCTGGCCTGGGTCAAGCGCCGCGCGGGCAAGCAGGGCGATGCGCGCCAGCCGGGCGACGGCAAGCTCAAGCCGATCGAGGATGCGCCGGGGTCGTATGTGAAGGTGAGGATCGACGCTTCTTCGACCTGATTCGCTTTCAAGTTTGCAGCCGTAGGGTGTGCACCGCGCACCATCGCGTTCGGTGCGCGGTGCACACCTTACCCGGGTTTTCATTATGCGACGCCTGATGCTGTGTTGCCTGCTGCTGCTGATCACCACCTTCGTCCAAGCCTCCGAGCGCCCCAGAATCGGGCTGGTGCTCAGCGGCGGCGGCGCCCGCGGCATCGCCCACATCGGCGTGCTCAAGGTGCTTGATGAATTGCGCGTGCCGATCGACATGATCACCGGCACCAGCATGGGGGCCATCGTCGGCGGGGCCTATGCCGCGGGGGTACCGATCGACGAGATGGAGAAACTGATCAAGGAGATGAATTGGTTCGATCTGTTCCGTGACCGGCCGCCGCGGGATTTCTTCACCATGCGCCGCAAGCTGGATCAGCAGGATGATCTGATCGCCTCGGTCGGGGTGGGCGCCGATGGCCTGCTGCTACCCGAAGGCGCGATCAGTGGCCAGAAGCTGAACCTGTTCCTGCGCGATCTGGTGGGGTTTCAGGTGGTCGACAATTTCGACCAGCTGCCCATACCCTACCGCGCCGTGGCCACCGATCTGATCACCGGGCAACCGGTGATCTTCGAGGATGGACCGCTGGAGACGGCCCTGCGAGCCAGCATGTCGATACCCGGGCTGATCGCCCCGAGCGAGGCGGCCGGCACCCTGCTGGTGGATGGCGGCCTGGTGCGCAATCTGCCGGTGGATATCGCCCGCGCCATGGGGGCGGAGGTGGTGATCGCGGTCAACCTGGGCACCCCGCTGCTGGATCGCGAGTCGCTGCGCTCGGCCTTGATCGTCACGGTACAGATGATCGCCATCCTCACCGAGCAGAACGTGCAGCAGTCGCTGGCCGAACTGGGGGATGAGGACGTGCTGATCCTGCCCGATCTGGGCACCATCACGGCGGGCGATTTCCAGCGCGGCTCGGAGGCCATCGTGGCCGGCGAAGCGGCCGCCCGCGAGCAAGCCGGGCGACTGGCAACACTGGCCCTGGAGCCCGCCGAGTATGCCCGCTGGCGGCAACGGCATCGTCGCACGCAAGGCGTGGACGGGACCGTCGTGGTGCTCGACGAGGTTCGTATCGAGCAGACCCGGTTCACCAACCCGGAGGTGCTGGCCACCCTGGTGGAGACCCGGGCTGGCGAACCGCTGGACAAAGAGGTGCTGCGCAATGACTTGCAGCGCCTGCTCGGTCGAGGCGATTTCGACCGCATCGATTACCGCGTGGTCGAGGAAGAAGGCCGCCAGGTGCTGGTCATCGATGCCTATGAGCGCACCTGGGGGCCGGATTATCTGCGCTTCGGCCTGACCCTGAGCAGCGATTTCAGCGGCAACAACCGGTTCTCGCTGCACGGCAGTTATCTGCGCACCTGGATGAACGCCCTGGGTGCCGAGTGGCAGACCGACTTTCAGCTCGGCAGCACCCGGGGTCTGGCCACCGAGTTCTATCAACCCCTGGACGTGACCGGACGCTGGTTCGTGGCGCCGTATGCCGCCTATCTGGACCGCCCCGAGGATGTCTTTCTCGGCAGCCAGCGGGTGGCCGAATACCGGGTCAAGACCGCCACCCTGGGCGTGGATCTGGGGCTGAACACGCACCGCGGCGGCGAGTTCCGCATCGGCCCGCAGTGGCGCCATTTGGAGACCGATCTGGTAGTGGGCAGTCCGGTGTTGCCGAATGCCAGTGAATCGGAGATGTTTCTGCGGGCGCGCTATCGGGCCGATTCCCTGGACGAGTTGAACTTCCCCAGCCGCGGTACCCTGATCGACAGCGATCTGTGGTGGACTACTGAATCCCTGGGCGCGGATCGTGACTATGGCCGTGTCAAGGTGGACTGGACCCGGGCCTTCGGCGATGGCGACAATCGTTGGCAGGTGGGTTTCAAGCTGGGTGCTCGGCTGGATGGCGATCTGCCCGCCTACGACGCATTCGAGCTGGGCGGTTTCCAGAACCTTTCCGGTTTGCAGCCCGGTCAATTGCGCGGCCAGTATCTGGGCTTCGGCAAACTGGTTTATCAGCACCGGATCACTACCATCGGGGCTGGATTCATCGGCGAACTCTATGCCGGTGGCTCGCTGGAAGCCGGCAATGTATGGCGGGAGACCAGCGCCATCAAGCCGGACAACCTCGAGATCGCCGGCAGCGTGTTCCTGGGCCTGGATTCCTTCATGGGGCCGCTGTTCTTCGGCTTCGGCTATGCCGAAACCGGGGACAGTTCCCTGTACTTGCAGCTGGGTCGGCCGTAATGTTCGGGCCATTTGCATCGAGGAAGATAGCCATTTCTTGAATCCAGCTTGTGTGCGGGTGGTTTTGATGAATATTTCATGAAGATCGTCTTCATTGGTTTATCACCAGGATCATGCATAAATAGCCTTACCCATTAAAGCCTCTAATGAGGAAGTAATCATGATAAAGCTTCTTTCAATCGTCATGGGTATTTGGTTGGTTTCGTCTGCCGCATTTGCCCAGTCGGGCTCGGCTACGGGCAATATTCTGTTCATCCTCGATGGTTCGGGCAGCATGTGGGGCCAGGTCGAGGGCCAGCACAAGATCGTCATCGCCAAGGAGGTGATGACCGGCCTGGTGCGGGAACTGCCCGCCAACATCCGCGCCGGCTTGCAAGTCTATGGCCATCGCAGCAGGGGCGATTGCGATGACATCGAGATGCTGGTTCCGGTGGGCTCCAGCGATCGCCAGGCGCTGATCCGGCAGATCGAATCGATCACGCCACGCGGCAAGACCCCGATCACCAAAGCCTTCCAGCAAGCAGCGGAGCAGCTGCGAATGCTGGAAGACGAAACGACGGTGGTGCTGGTCAGCGACGGCAAGGAAACCTGCGAGGGCGACCCCTGCACGCTGGTACGAGAGCTGCGCGAGCAGGGCATCAAGATCAAGGTGCATGTGGTGGGCTTTGATGTCACGCAGGATGAAAGCGAGCAGTTGGTGTGTATTGCCGATGCGGGGGGCGGTAAATACTTCTCGGCTGATAATACCGATCAGCTGCAAGAAGCGCTCCAGGAAGTAAAACAGGAAGTTGTTGCCAGAGTGGATCCCAGGCCTGAGCGTTGCGAACAGTATGCTCGGGCTGCCGTGCAACATGAGCTCAACAATATCGAAATTGAGTGCAGCTACAGTGGCGAGCATTGGAACTCCGATTTTGCCACCCACTACGGCTGGTGTATGGCACAAGCGGTTGATTCAACGTTACCTGATACCGAACATCAGGCCCGTGTTGCCGCTTTGGATGAATGCAGAACGCAGAAAACCACTGTCCAGGTTCAAAGAATTTCTATCCCCAGACCTGGCACATTGGAATTCAACTGGGTGGGTAATGAATGCTGGGGTGTTTATCGCGGCGAGACCCGGGCCAGCTCCGCCCAGTGCGGCAAGGGCAAGCAGGGATTGCAGGCGGGGACGTATACCGTCAGATCGAACAACAACCCCGCGTTCGAACCCTTCGAGGTCACTATTGAGGGTGGCGAAACAACCACCATCACCATGGGCGGCATGCTGGAATTCAACTGGGTGGGTAATGAATGCTGGGGTGTTTATCGCGGCGAGACCCG
>CAYMHN010000078.1:0-2430 GCA_964390235.1 uncultured Candidatus Competibacteraceae bacterium | reverse complement strand
CGCCCAGTGCGGCAAGGGCAAGCAGGGATTGCAGGCGGGGACGTATACCGTCAGACCGAACAACAACCCCGCGTTCGAGCCCTTTGAGATCACCATTCGGGACGGGCAGACGATTATTGTGGAGTGAGCCTACTTTCTTACCGTCACGATATCCTCACAACCCTGGCGCTGCAGCGCCAGGGTATGGTTTGTATGCTCAACCAGCGAGGAGTAGGTTGGCGGGTTGTACCATCGCTCAACCTGAGCGAAGTTCAGATTGACGACACCACCCTGCTCGACGGCATTCCATCGTTCGATAGTGACCTGATAGCGTTGGCGACTCTGCATCTGCTCGATTTCAGCCTCGCTATATAAATCTCCAAGCTGTCGCAGAGCCTGTCGATCCTGGTTTTGTAACGCTTGCTGATAGCGGTTCATCCAGCCATTCACATCGGCTTCGCTGATCGATGGCGGTAGCACATCGATGCGCCAGCGATGCGTAATCGTGTCGGTGTCAGCTACCGCTTGTAGCTGCAGGCGATGAGTGCCAGCCTGCTGGGGCTCGAACATGAACCGGGCATCATGTCCATGCTGGATTTCCGAGTCGAGCAACCACCGAAACGCATTGAAATCCCCCGGATTGTCCACACTGAACGTATGAGCAGAGCAGGCCGTCATCGTCAAGGCATCGAGCGCGGGAGAAACCACCAGGACGGGCGGAGGGGCGGGTCGGCGTACAGTGACCCGCCAGGAGTGCTCGGTGCTGGCATCCGAGAGATTACCGACTTCGACCCGAACCGTATATGAGCCGATGGCATCCGGATCGGGCCGGTAAGTCCAGGTGTCGTTGGTGGAGACCCGCTGCGTATCCAGAAACCATTGATAGCTTACCGAAGCCTCATCGGGATCGACGGCCTCGATATGGAATGTCTGCTCTACGCCGTGCGCGAGATCGATGACTTCGGACTGTGGTTCGAAGTCGATGATGACCGGTGGAAAGCCGCTGGTGCGTACAGGTTCGGGTTCGATCTTCTCCGGGTCGGGTGCCGCAGCGGTGACCGGCTCGCTTGCCACGGGTTCGACGGCTGCGGGCTCGGCTGATTCGGGTTCGGAAGCCACGGGTTCCGGCATCGGCGGCGGCTCGGTCGTCACCGTTTCCGATGCGATGGGTTCGGATATGTCCGACACGCCGTTGGTTTCAGGCTGTTTATACAGCATCGGCCATGTCCAGTAGCCGACCATTACCACCACGGCAGCGCCCAGCAACACATATCGGGCATGGCCGGAATCGCTGGAGCGCTCCGCAGCATGGACAGGGTCGTTGTTTTCGAAGCGGCTCAGATCCTCCAGCAACGCGGCAACGGACGGGTAGCGCTGCTCCCGGTCCTTGGCGATCGCGCGCCGGATGATGTGCTGCAAGGCCATGGGCACGGCAGGGCCGAGTTCGGGGGTCAGTTCGCGCGGATCGTACAGCTTCTGGCCGATGATTTCCTCGGGCGTCAGGTCGTCGAAGAACGGGCGACCGGCCAGCATTTCATACATGACCAGACCCAGCGGAAAGATGTCCGCCCGGCCGTCGAGATCCTTGGCGGATCGCAGCTGTTCGGGCGCGGCGTAGCTCGGAGTGCCTACGGTAAAGCCGGTCAGCGTCTGGTAGGTACGTTCGATATCCAGCAGCTTGGCGATGCCGAAATCGGTCACCACCACCCGCCCGGTATCCGATTCCAGCATGATGTTGGTGGGCTTGATATCACGGTGGATGATCGGTGGTTGTTGCTGGTGCGCATAGGCCAGCGCCTCGCCTATGCGACGGCTGATAGCGACGGCCTCGGCAACCGGCAAGGGGGTGCGATCCTTCAGCCGATCGCCCAGGGTCCGGCCCTCGATGTATTCCATCACGAAGTAATGCCGGTCGCTGTCGCGGTCGATATCGAATACCTGGACGATATTGGGGTGCCGCAGACTGGCCATGATACGCGCTTCATTATGGAAGCGCGCGATGAGGTTCGCGTCCTTGGCCAGATGTTCGTGCAGCACCTTGAGCGCGTAGACCTTGCCCAGACCGCGGTGCAGTACCTTGTAAACCCGACCCATGCCGCCATGGCCGAGTTCGGCCAGCACCTCGTATTTGCCGGCGATGAGTTCCTGGTTCATGCGCTAATACTAGCAGTTGAAGGCGCATGCGGGGATTATCGGGGCAGGGGCCTAGCGGAACCGCAGCACCTTTTTCAGCGGGGTGAGGTTGATTTCGTCGACCACCACGCCGGAGCGGTAATCCAGTACCAGGGCCACGGCGGCGGCGATTTCCTCCGGTTCGATGGCGTTCTCCGGTGCCTCGCCGGGGGCAAAGGGCTGGTCGGTGTAGAACGCCGTGCGCACCAAGCCGGGGTTGATCACGCAGACTCGCACCCCGCCGCGGGCGCATTCCTCACGCAGTGCCCGCGCGAAAGC
>CAYMHN010000077.1:0-10225 GCA_964390235.1 uncultured Candidatus Competibacteraceae bacterium | reverse complement strand
TCACCCCGATGGCGGCGATCCGGCGAGGGTCCAGACCGGCCAAGGCTTCCGGGACGACCCGACACAGGGCGGCATACCATTCCGCCGGGTCCTGCTCCGACCAGCCATGCCGCGGAATCCGCGTGCTTATTGGCTGACTGGCCTCGCCCAGCACCCGACCATCGGTGCTGTTTATCAGTGTGGCCTTGAGGCTGCCGGCGCCGAGGTCTATGCCGAGCAATACGGGTCCGAGGGTCATGGCTTGCAATGTGGATGTGCTACGTGGCAGTTTAATCCATCCGCTCCCGCGACTCCGTACAGAAGGTCAGACAGCGCATGAACCCGGCCATCGACATGCTCGACCCCACCCTGCGCGCCGAACGGTTGCCGCTGGAGTCGATTCCGGTCATCGATCTGGCACCGCTGCTGCACGGCGATCCGGCGGACCGTCGGCGGGTGGCGCTGGAAATGGGCAAGGCCTGTCGCGATATCGGCTTCTTCTACATCCGCCAGCACGGTATTCCGCGGGATCTGATCGAGCACACTTTTCGCGAGATCAAGCGCTTCTTCGACCTGCCGCCCGAGCGCAAGCGGGAGATCGCCATCGAGCGGTCCGCTTGCCACCGGGGCTACTTCGCCCTCGGCGGCGAGAATCTGGACCCGGCCAAGCAACGCGCCGGGGGCGACTTCAAGGAAGGCATCAAGATCGGCCGTGACCTGCCCCTGGAGCATCCCCTGGTGCGGGCGGGTACGCCGCTGCACGGCCCCAATCAATGGCCGACCGGACTGCCGGACTGGCGAGAGGCCATGCAGGATTACTACTCGGTTTGCAAGACGCTGGGACGGCAGCTGATGCAGGCTTTCGCGCTGGCCCTGGCCCTGCCCGAGGATCACTTCGACCGCTTTCTGCAAGCGCCCATGGCGACCCTGGGGCCGCTGCACTATCCGCCTCAGCAGGGACCGATCAGCGAGGATCGGATCGGTGCCGGCGCGCATACCGATTTCGGCTGCCTGACCATCCTGGCCCAGGATGATAACGGCGGTTTGCAGGTCAGAAACGTGGCCAGGCAGTGGATCGCCGCTCCACCGATACCGGGTACCTTCGTGGTCAACATCGGCGATATGCTGGCGCGCTGGACCAATGATCTGTTTCGCTCCACGGTGCACCGGGTGATCAACCGCTCCGGCCAAGAGCGCTACTCGATGCCGTTCTTCTACGATCCCGAGTTCGATACCCCACTGGTCTGCCTGGAAACCTGCACCGGACCGGACAACCCGCCGTGTTATCCGCCGACCACCGGCGGCCGGTATCTGCTCGACAGGATCGACGCCACTTTCGCGTACTACCGGTCGAAACACTGAGCCAGGCATTCATGGCCGGACCGGCAGCGCACCGGTGACTTCGCCAGCGACGGTCTTGCCCACCACCCGGGCTGGCTGGAATCGACGGATCCTGCTGCTGGCCGGACCCATCATCCTGTCGAATCTGTCGGTTCCGCTAGTGGGCGCGGTGGATACCGCCGTGGTCGGTCATCTGCCGAACCCGGTCTACATCGGCGCGGTGGCCTTGGGCGCGGTGATTTTCAGTTTCGTGTTCTGGGGCTTCGGTTTTCTGCGCATGGGGACCACCGGTTTCGTGGCTCAGGCGCATGGCGCGGACGACCCCCGCGAGATACGCTCCAGCGTGGCGCGGGCGCTGCTACTGGCGCTGGGTTTCGGTGGATTGCTGGTGCTGTTGCAATGGCCGATCGCCGGACTGGCCTTCCGCTGGATAGCCAGCAGCGAGGCGCTGGATGAGCTGGCCCGGCAGTATTTCACCGTGCGCATCTGGGGCGCACCGGCGACCCTGATCAACTACGTGGTGCTGGGCGCACTGATCGGTTTGCAGCGCACTGGCAGCGCCCTGATCATCCAGTTGGTGCTGAACGGGGCCAATGTGCTGCTGGATCTGGTGTTCGTGCTCGGTCTGGGCTGGACCGTGCAGGGGGTAGCGCTGGCCTCGGTACTGAGTGAGACTCTGGCCGCCGGACTGGGGCTGTGGCTGTTGTGGCGCCGGCTGCGACCGGTGGATGGCGAGCGGATCTTCAATCCGCTACTCGATCCCGCCCGCTTGCGGGCCCTGATGCGGGTCAACAGCGATATCTTCATCCGCACCCTGTGTCTGACCGGGGCGTTCTACTATTTCACGCTTCAGGGCGCGAGTCTGGGCGAAACCACTCTGGCGGTCAACGCGGTACTGATGCACTTCCAGCACTTTCTGGCCCATGGTCTGGATGGCTTCGCCCATGCCGCCGAGGCCCTGGTCGGTAGCGCCTACGGTGCCCGTCGCCGCGAGGCCTTTCGCGCCGCCGTGCGGGTCAGCAGTCTGTGGGCGCTGCTGGTGGCGGGTCTGTATACCCTGATCTACGCGGTGGCCGGGCCGCTGCTGATCGGCCTGCTGACCGGCATCGAGGCCGTGCGCGGCGAGGCGCTGGCTTATCTGCCCTGGCTGCTGATCTCGCCGTTGGTATCGGTATGGAGCTTCCAGCTGGACGGCATCTTCATCGGTACCACCCGTACCCGCGAGATGCGCAACGCCATGCTGATCTCCCTGCTGGTGTTTCTGGTGGCCGTGTGGCTGCTGCTGCCGGTCTGGGGCAATCACGGCCTGTGGTTGGCCCTGATGCTGTTCATGGTGGCCCGGGCGCTGACCCTGCTGATCTGTTATCCGGCCATCGAGCGTAGTCTGGAGACCGGGGTGAGAGGTTAAACTGAAGTCCCCGAATGATTCTTGGCTGGGTAACGTTGGACCGGTGCGCAGCTTCCACCCGAGGGTAATACCGCATGGCACATCCCTGGTTCCGACCCCTGTACCGCCGGGTGCTGATCCTGGCCTTCTGCTTGGCCTGGTTCGGTTTCGAGCTGTGGATCGGAGAGGGTTTCTGGCAGTGGGTGTCCGCTGCCTTCAGTGCCTATGCCGCCTGGGATTTCTTTCTCAGCGGTAACTATGCGGCATCCCGAGACGACTGAATCAACCGCGCGGTCGGGCTTACTCGACCGCATCCTCGATCCGCGCCAGCACCTCGGCCGGGCGCCTCAGGCGGCGCTCGTCGCGCGGCGGGATGCCGAAATAGTCGCGATAGCATTTGCTGAAGTGCGGAGCCGAGACGAAGCCGCAGGCGAAAGCCACATCGACGATGGACATGCTGGTTTGCAGCAGCAGCTGGCGGGCGCGGTGCAAGCGCAGCTCCAGATAGTAGCGGGTTGGCACCACATTGAGGTATTTCTGGAACAGCCGCTCCAGCTGACGGCGGGAGAGTTCGACATGCCGGGCCAGTTCATCCGGACTCATCGGCTCTTCCAGATTGGCTTCCATCAGGGCGACGGCCTCGATCAGCTTGGGCTGGCTGGTGCCCAGTCGCAGCCGTAGCGGAATCCGCTGGCGGTCGTGCCGGCCGCGGATGCGCTCGCAGATGAACTCCTCGGAGATGCTGGCCGCCAGGGCCTGGCCATGCTGGCGGGTGATGAGTTGCAGCATCATGTCCAGTGGCGCGGTGCCTCCCGAACAGGTGTAGCGGTTGCGATCCAGCTCGAACAGTTCGGAGGAGATCACCAGTTGCGGGAAGTTCTCGCGCAGGCTGGCCAGATTCTCCCAGTGGATGGTGCAGCGGTAGCCGTCCAGCAATCCGGCCTTGGCCAGCAGATAGGTACCGGTGCAGATCCCGCCCAGGATCAGCTTCTGGTTGGCGAACTTGCGCAGCCATTGTTGCAGCTCACGGGTGTGGGTGCGTTCGACGTGGATGCCACCGCAGATGAACAGTCCGTCGAGACCATCGGTCTCCGAGAGTGGGCGATCCGGGGTCAGCTTCAGGCCATTGCTGGCGGCGACCGGGGCGCCATCCAGGGTGTAACAGGTATGCCGGTACAGCTCCCGGCCGCTGAGGTAGTTGGCCATGCGCAGCGGTTCGATGGCGCTGCTGAAGGCAAGCATGCTGAAGTCGGGAACCAGCAGAAAACCATAATGGGAAAACAGTCTGCCTGCCATGGGCCTTCGAGGGGCGAGGTTGATACCGTATCAAGCATGAATCGAGCGCCGGGCGGCGTCAATGGTGGGCAGCGGCGTACCGATCTTGTAACAGGCCACTTGATGATGGGCGGCTACCGGCTGCAATAAAGGCTCGCTGGCCAGGCACTCGGCATCGGCCAAGGGGCAGCGGTTGGCGAATCGGCAACCCGACATCCGGCTGCCCAGCGGCGGCACCGTGCCAGGTATCGTGGGTAGCCAGCGGCGGCGTTGACCCAGGCGCGGCAAGGTCGTCAGCAACAGGCGGGTGTAGGGATGCAAAGACCGTTGTTGCAGCAGATCCTCGGTGGGAACGATTTCCACCACACGGCCGGCGTACAATACCATCACCCGGTCGGAGATCTGGGCGATCACTCCCAGGTTGTGGCTGATGAACAGGACCGCCATGCCCAACTCGCGGCGCAGTTCCAGAATCAGCTCCAGCACCTGATCCTGTACCGTCACATCCAGTGCGGTAGTCGGCTCATCGGCGATCAGCAGTTGCGGCTCGCAGGCCAGCGCCATGGCGATCATCACTCGTTGTCGCTGGCCACCCGAGAGTTGATGCGGGTAGCGGCACAGGCAGTCGAGCGCATCACCGATGTGGACTCTTTCCAGAGCCGCGGCTGCGGCCTCCAGGGCCGCCCGGCGGCGCAGGTCACGGTGCAGGATGAACATCTCCGCGATCTGGTCGCCGATGCTGATTACCGGGTTCAGGGCGGTCAGCGGTTCCTGGAAGATCATGCCGATGTCGCCACCGCGCACGTCCTGGAGTTCACGTTCATTCAGCGTCAGCAGATCGCGCCCACCGAACCAGGCCTGTCCGGTGGTGTGCATGGCGGATGGCAGCAGACCCAGCAAAGCCAGCGCCGACAAGGTCTTGCCGCAACCGGATTCGCCCACCACGCCGAGGATTTCGCGGTCGGCCAGCTCGTAGTCCAGTCCTTCGATCACCGGACTGGCACCGAGCTGAATCCCGAGCTTACGAACCGCGAGCAGCGGTTGCGTCATTCCGTCGCTCGCCACTGCTCCACCCATAGCGTCGAGGGACTCATGTGGCCGGTGGGGCGAACCCCTTCCAGCCACTGCGGCCAGATATGAGCATTGGATCGGAAATACAGGGGCAGGGCGGGCAAATCGTTGGCATAAATCGTTTGCAATTCGGCCCACAGCTCCCGGCGGCGGTCGCGGTCCAGCTCGATCTCCAGGGTCTCCAGCAAGCGGTCCATGACCGGATTGCGATAGCCGGAATAGTTCTGTCCGGTCCAGTTGTTGTCGGCGCTGGGAATCTCGTTCGAGTGCAGGGTGGTGCGGGGTACGTTCTCGGGCGCCGCAATCCAGGCGAACAGCGCCAGCCCGTCGAACCGACGCTGATCCAGGGTGTCGCCGAAGAATACCCGCGGCGGTTGATTCTGGATGCGCACCGCTACGCCCAGCTGTCGCCACTGACTTTGCAGTACCTGCTGGACCAGTTCCCGGGTGCGGTCGCCGGCCGTGCTCATCAGCGACAAGCTAAGCCGCTCGCCAGCGGCATTGTAACGCAGGCCGTTGCGCAGTTCGGTCCAGCCGGCGGCTTCGAGCAGGGCGACAGCCTGCTCGGGATCATGGGGATAGCGGGGAGTATCCTCGCTGTAGACCCAGTCAAGCGGGTTGACACTGGAATGGGCCACCGGCTGCTTGCCCTGAAACAGTTGCCGGTTGATGCCCTCGCGGTCCGCACCGTACAGCAGGGCCTGCCGCACCCGCGGATCCGCCAGTACCGGATTGTCCAGCATTACGTCCATGTGCTCGTAGATCAGACCCGGTTGATAGTGGATCCGGTAACGATTGGCATGGCGCTCCTCGAAGGCCAGGGCCTGATCCAGCGGCAGGCCCAGTTCCCCGGCGAGCATGTCCACGTCTCCGGACAGCAGATTGGCTTCCAGGGCGGCGGTGTTCTCGACGGTTCGGATCACGATGCGCTCGAAGCCGGGTGACTCTCCCCACCATTCGGAATTGCGTTCGAGCACGATCTGGCTGCCACGATCGACCCGGGCAATCCGGTAAGGTCCATAGTAGAGGCCGGGGTTGGTGGGGTCGGTCTGATATAGCGTGCGTTGCTCGTAATCGGTCGGGCCGCTCTCGAACACGGCGCGTTCCAGATGGGCCGGCAGGGGCTGCAGGTCGTTGATGGCATTGTAGGTGAAGGTCACCCGGTCGAGGTGCAGGGTGAAGGTCTTGGTATCGATCACGTCCACCGCCAGGATCCGGCGGTAGAGTTCGCGGTTGGTGACCTTGGAGTCGGGATGGCGGCCGAACTCCCAGGTGAACAGCAGATCTTCGCTGGTCAGGGGGGTACCGTCGCCCCAGCGGGCCTCGGGGTGGATGCGGTAGGTCACGGCGATACCGTCTCCGCCATCGGCGGTCCGTTCCAGTACCGCACCCTCGTTCTCCAGGGTAGGTAATTCGGTACACAGCAAGCAGATCAGTGCCCAGTCATGGTCGAAGGTCGTGAATGGGCGCCGGGCCATGGCCAGTACATAGCTCTTGGCCAGCATGCTGTCGATATTCGGATGCAGGGTGGCGGGGAACTGGGTGATGCCTATGGTGAGCTGGGGCCTGGCGAGTGCGCCGAAGGGCAGCAGCAAGCACAGCAGCAGCACCAGCAGTCGGGCTAGACGGGGCGATGGGGGCATGGAAATTCTCGTCTCCTGTTGGTCTAATGGGAAGTCTATCATTACTACATGCCCGTCGAGGGTCTGCTATGCGTAACCATCCGAGTTACCGTCATGCCGTGGTGTTCGGCCTGCTGAGCGTGGCCTTGATAGGGGCCACCGCCCGGGCCGCCGATCAGTCGGAACGGGTGAGGCTCTGGGAGAGTCTGACCCCTAGGCTGGAACAGGCGCTGACGCTGCAGGAGCGTCAGCACAGCCTGCCCGACAGCGCTTGGTTCGGTCCCGACAAGAAATCCAACCGGGGCCGCATCGACAGCTTGCTGGACGAGGCGGTGGGCTTGCTCGGGACGGCATCCAGCCTCCAGTACCGCGAGCAAATTCGTGAGCGCGAGGCGGCCATCCGGGAGACCCGTGACGAAATCGCGCGCTATCGCCAGCAGCGGATCAGTGCGCCGGAGCAGGCATTATGGAACAGTACCCGGCAGGATATCGATCGCGCGATCGCCGAGGCCGAGGCCCGCATCGCCCGCCATCAGACGGAGATCGAGCAGCTCAAGCAGCAGTTCACCCGGTCCTTGCATGACCATGGCCTGGAACTCGATCAAGAGCAGCTGGATTTTCTCCTGTCCACGGTCATCGGCGACGAACTCATTGATCTCGGCGTCGCTTTCGACAATGTAAATGGGGTGATCCGGCAGCTGGAGGACCTGCTGATAGACAGCGGCGAGAGTCTGGAGGCCGCGCGACGCTATTACGGCATGTATGCGCTGCTGCTGGAAGTGCTGTCCCTGATGCATGATCAGGTTCTGGAGTCGGTCGCCGACTATCAGCAGCGGCTCGATGCCATCGATCAGCGAACCCGCTCGCTGCTGGCCGAGAGCCGGCAGCTGGGGCGCGACAGTGAACGCCATCAGGCCCTGCTGATGGCCAATATCGAGGCCCAGCAGCTAACCCTGGAAACAGCCCGTCTGTACCGGGACTATCTGCGCGATCAGGCGTCCGATGTAGCCCATTCGCGCGAGCAGCTGCTGCACGATCTGGCGGTGGCTCGCAATACCTACGAAACGGTGCGGGTGTCCGGAGAGCTGGTACAGATGCTGCGCGCCGGGCAGCAGTTGCTGGATACGCTGTTCGCCCGCCAGGCGCCCACCCTGTTCACCTTCCAGAACTTGGAACTGAAACGCGAGTTCGAACGGTTGACCCTGCGGCTGCGCCAGGCCGACGAATCCTGAGTCCGGCCCATGGGCGCCGATAAAAAAGGCGATTGTTCAATCCCGAACAATCGCCGCACCCAACAGGAGGAGAACAACCAACTACCCAGAAGGAGGACTTTGAGGATTCCTGCAACCATGCTTGCAGTACACCCTCGCCCTAGTTGACGCACAACTTGTGCCAAATTTACAAATTTTAGAGATAAAATTCCAACACCTGTTGCTTTAATAATAAATCTATATATATCAAATAATTAAAATCATTGAATTGGCCATCACAAAGATCAGCAAGAAGCGCTCAAGTCAAGTGGGCAACTCGCAACAGTTTGTTGTTAATTTTGGTAACAAATAAAGTGTTACCTGTAACTAAAATTCCCATCCACTGGTAATCGGGCATCCACCAGCCTTGGCGCGACAAGCCGCACGGCGCATAATCGGCCCCTTTTGTCTCGGGGAGAACATCATGTGGTTCAGGAATCTGACGCTGTTTCGCCTGCAGGAAACCCTGGAACTGGCACCGGAGGAATTGCAGGAGCAGCTCGCCGTCGCGGCATTCCAGCCTTGCCTCAGCCAGGAACTCGGCAGCCGGGGTTGGGTGCCTCCCATGCCGGGGGACGGGCTGGTGCATGTCGTCGCCGGCAGTTTGCTGATCTGCTTGCAGGCCGAAACCCGGGTGCTGCCGGCCGCCGTCGTGCGCGATGTGCTGACCGAACGGCTGGACGAGATCGAAAGCCGCGAGCAGCGCCAGGTACGCGGTGCCGAGAAAAGTCGCTTGCGCGACGAGATCATGCTGGATCTCCTGCCCCGAGCCTTCACCCAGCGGCGCCAGGATCATGCTTATCTCGATCAGGCCGGTGGCTGGCTGGTCGTCAACGGTGCTGGCGGCAAAGCGGTCGGTGAACTCACCGCACGCTTGCGTAACAGCCTGGGCAGTCTGCCGATCACGCCACCGATGGTGGAACAGGCGCCGGCGGCCGTCATGACCGGCTGGCTGCGGGACGGTCAACTGCCCGACGGGCTGGTGGCGGGCGATGAGTGCGAACTACGCGATGCCGAGGGCGTGGTGCGCTGCAAGGGGCAGGATCTCGCGGGCGACGAGATCCAGGCGCATATCGCCGCTGGCAAGCAGGTCACCCGTCTGGCGCTGTCCTGGGATGAGCGCCTGGCCTTCGTGCTGGGTGAGGATCTGAGCATTCGCCGGCTGCGCTTTCTGGATGTGATTCAGGAACAGCTAGCCCGGGTCGAGACCGATGACGCCGCCGCCCTGCTGGATGCGCAGTTTGCCTTGATGGTCGGCGAACTGCGCGAGTGGCTGCCGCGGCTCATGGGCTGGTTCGGGGGGCCGGCGCGGCGGATCTGAACCAGGCTCAGGCCGGGGCGTTACCGGCCAGGTACAACCAGGTTTCGATTACCGAATCCGGGTTCAGCGAGACGCTTTCGATACCTTCCTCCATCAGCCAGCGGGCCAGGTCCGGATGATCGGACGGACCTTGTCCGCAGATGCCGATGTACTTGCCCTGCTGGCGGCAGGCCCGGATGGCCATGGAGAGCAGCCGCTTGACCGCCGGATTGCGTTCGTCGAACAGGTGCGCGATCAGACCGGAATCGCGGTCCAGGCCCAGGGTCAGCTGGGTCAGATCGTTGGAACCGATGGAGAAACCGTCGAAGTGTTCGAGAAACTCATCGGCCAGCAGGGCATTCGAGGGCAGTTCGCACATCATGATCAGTTTGAGACCGTTCTCACCGCGCCGCAGACCGTTGGCGGCCAGCAATTCGACCACTTGGCGCGCCTCGTCCACGGTACGCACGAACGGTACCATGATCTGTACATTGACCAGCCCCATGGTATCGCGCACATACCGCAGCGCTCGGCATTCCAGTTCGAAGCAGTCTCTGAAACTCGTGGCGATATAGCGTGAGGCCCCGCGAAACCCGAGCATCGGGTTCTCCTCATGGGGCTCGTAGCGATCGCCGCCGATCAGATTGGCGTACTCGTTGGACTTGAAGTCCGATAGCCGCACGATGACCGGTTCGGGCGAGAAAGCCGCCGCCAGGGTGCTGATCCCCTCGGCCAGCTTGGCGATGAAAAAACTCACCGGATCATCGTAACCGGCAATCTGTGGTCGGATGCGGTTCTTCAGCTCATCGGGCAGTTGGTCGAACTCCAGCAGCGCCTTGGGGTGGACGCCGATCATCCGGTTGATGATGAATTCCAGTCGGGCCAAGCCGATGCCATGATGCGGCAGGTGGGAGAAATCGAAAGCCCGTTCGGGATTGCCGACGTTCATCATGATCTTGAACGGCAGCCTTGGCATCTTGTCGAGTTCGACTTCATTGAT
>CAYMHN010000076.1:0-10243 GCA_964390235.1 uncultured Candidatus Competibacteraceae bacterium | reverse complement strand
GCCGGAAGTCTGTCCGTTTTGCGGCGCCCGCCACGACAAGTTCGTGGCCTGGGACGAGGGCGAGGCCCGTTACCGCGTCACGCCGACGCCGGTGACCGAGGCCGTGAGCCAGCTGCTGTCCGTGCCGCGGCTGGGCCTGGAACACGCCGCCTACCGGGTCGAAACGACCGGCGGCGCGTTGTGGATCGACTGCCCCTCGGCCTTCAACCGGGACCTCGCTCCGGTGACCGACATCTACTTTACCCACAAGGACTTCCTCGGTGCGTCCAATCAATATCGCGCCTTGTGGAACGCCCGCGTCCACCTGCACCAGTCCGACGCCGCCCATCCGCTGGCCGCCGCCTTTCCGGTCGATGATCGATTCAGCAGCGATTTCCGGGCGGACGGCATCGAGGCCTTTCACATCGGCGGCCACACGCCGGGTTGGACCGCCTATCGGTTCGCGGATGTGCTATTCGCTTGCGACTATGCCTTCCCGCCGGGCGACAGGATGCGCCTCAACCCCTTCGGTCCCGATGACTTGACGCGCGAGCGGGGCCGTCGCCTGCTGGACCTGATCACCGATTACAGGCCGGCGGTCGTCTGCGGTTACAATTACGTCGCCGACGGCGCCGACTGGCGCCGTGACTTCGAACGCGCACTGAAGCGGGAATCCCCCAAGCAATGAATGACGATAACCCTGTTGCGCAGCGCCGGGCCGAGCCGGATCGGGCGGCGGCCCCCTTGCCGGGCGGCGCGCCGGTGATTGCCGTGGAGCAGGTCTCCAAGGTCTATGCCTCCGGCTTCCGGGCGCTCAGGAACATCGACTTGTCGATCCGACGCGGCGAGATCTTCGCCCTGCTCGGACCCAACGGCGCCGGCAAGACCACGCTGATCAGCATCATCTGCGGCATCGTCAACGCCAGCGAGGGCCGGGTGCTGGTGGACGGCCACGACAACGTCGCCGACTACCGCGCGGCCCGCTCCAGAATCGGTCTGGTGCCCCAGGAGCTGACTACCGACGCCTTCGAGACGGTCTGGAACACGGTCAGCTTCAGCCGGGGTCTGTTCGGCAAGCCACCCGCTCCCGGCCATATCGAGCGAGTGCTCAAGGATCTGTCCCTGTGGGACAAGCGCGACAGTTCGATCCGGACCCTGTCCGGCGGCATGAAGCGTCGGGTGCTGATCGCCAAGGCCTTGTCGCACGAGCCGCGGATCCTGTTCCTGGACGAACCGACGGCCGGTGTCGACGTCGAACTGCGCCAGGAGATGTGGGCGCTGGTGCGCGTGCTGCGCGAAGGCGGGGTGACCATCATCCTGACCACGCATTACATCGACGAGGCCGAGGAGATGGCCGACCGGATCGGGGTGATCAACCGGGGCGAACTCATTCTGGTGGAAGAGAAGGCCGAACTGATGCGCAAGCTCGGCAGGAAGCAGCTGACCCTGCAATTGCAGCACCCGCTGGAGCGCATCCCCGAGACCCTGGACGGCTACCGTCTGGAACTCGCGGCCGAGGGTCAGGAACTGGTCTACACCTACGACACGCAAGCCGAGCGTACCGGCATCACCCGTCTGCTCAGGGCGCTCAACGAGGCGGGCATCCATGTCAAGGATCTGCATACCAGCCAGAGTTCGCTGGAAGAAATCTTCGTCAGCCTGGTGAGGGATCAGTCATGAATCTGTACGCCGTCCGGGCGATTTACCAATTCGAGATGGCGCGCACCCGGCGCACGCTGTCGCAGAGCATCATCGCTCCCGTGATCTCGACCTCGCTGTATTTCGTGGTCTTCGGCGCGGCCATCGGCTCGCGCATCGCCGAGGTCGAGGGGGTCAGCTACGGCGCTTTCATCGTGCCGGGCCTGATCATGCTGATGCTGTTGACCCAGAGCGTGGCCAACGCGTCCTTCGGCATTTATTTTCCGCGCTTCGCGGGGACCATCTACGAACTGCTGTCAGCCCCGGTGTCGTATTTCGAGATCGTGCTGGGCTATGTCGGCGCGGCCGCGACCAAGTCCATCCTCATCGGCCTGATTATCCTGGCCACGGCCAGTCTATTCGTGCCGCTGCGCATCGACCATCCGCTGTGGATGCTGCTGTTCCTGGTGCTCACCGCGCTGATCTTCAGCCTGCTCGGCTTCATCATCGGCATCTGGGCCGACGGCTTCGAGAAGCTGCAATTCGTGCCGCTGCTGATCATCACCCCGCTGGCCTTTCTCGGCGGCACCTTCTACGCCATCGAGATGCTGCCGCCGTTCTGGCAGACCGTCACCCTGTTCAATCCGGTGGTCTATCTGATCAGCGGTTTCCGCTGGAGCTTCTACGGCATCGCCGACGTCAGCCTGGGCGCCAGTCTGGCCATGATCGCCCTGTTCCTGGCCCTGTGCCTGGGCGTGGTGGCGTGGATCTTCAGGACCGGGTATCGGATCAAGGCGTAGCGGGGCAGCCCCCGATTCCCGGGACAGCCGCGGTCCCTCACGCAGCAACCTCGATCAGCACTTCAGGATAGCGTTTCGCGATCTTCAAAAGCTGCTTCGCCGCACCCGAAGGTTCGCGACGCCCCTGTTCCTGGACTACCTTCTGCGTCTGCTCGGTTTCGCTCAGTCTACCCGAGTTTCATGCGTACGCCCTGGCTTGCAGCGGGGGATTTGAGCCGGCTTCAGCCGGAACCGCCCACTTCCAGTGGGAACCCCGAAGCCACCGCTTTTCAGGCGGTGGAGTGTTCACTTGAGTGCTCGTTTTGTGACTTGGCGGAGCATAGTCATGATTTCGGCAGGGGTCATCGCCGCACCAGTCGGTTTCAGCCAGTAACGATAGCCCGGACTAGTTCGTGGAACGGGAGCGACGCCAGGCGCCGATGCGGTATTCACGTCCACCCCGACCGCGTTCACGCAATCCTCCACCACGGCGTCCAGACTGCGCGCCAGTTCGACCTGGCTGATATCGTGCTGGTACTGCCCGACGCCGATGCTCTTGGGATCGATTTTGACCAGTTCCGCCAGCGGGTCCTGGAGGCGCCGGGCGATGGAGACCGCGCCCCGATAGGACACGTCCAGGTCGGGGAATTCCCGCGCCGCCAGCTCGGAGGCGGAATAGACCGAGGCGCCGGCCTCGTTGACCATGATCTTGCTGATGCCGAGGCCGGGCAACTTCGCCAGCAATTCGGCAGCCAGCTTGTCGGTCTCGCGGCTGGCGGTCCCGTTGCCGATCGCGATCAGCTCGACCCGGTGTTGCGCGCACAGGGCGGCGAGCGTCGCCAGCGAGGCCTGCCACTGGTTCTTCGGCGCGTGGGGAAAGATCGTCGTATGCTCGACCAGCTTGCCGGTGGCGTCCACCACCACCACCTTGACGCCGGTGCGCAGGCCCGGGTCCAGACCCATGGTGGATCGCTGACCGGCCGGCGGAGCCAGCAACAAGGCCTTGAGGTTGCGCGCGAACACCTGGATGGCCTCCTGCTCGGCCAGTTCACGCACCCGGCCCAGCAGCTCGGTTTCCAGGCGGGTGGCCAGCTTGATCTTCCAGGTCCAGCGCACCGTTTCCGCCAGCCAGGGGTCGGCGGGCCGTCCGGCGGGGCGCCAGCCGACGGCGCTCATGATCAGCGCCTCGCAGGGATGCGGCTGGCGGTTCTCCAGCGCCTCGGGCAGCACCATGGCCAGGTGCAGCATGCCTTCGTTCCTGCCTCGCAACAAGGCCAAGGCCCGGTGGCCGGCGATGCCCGACAGGCGCTCCTCGTGAGCGAAATAATCGCTGAACTTGCGGCCCTCGTGCTCCTTGCCCGCAGCCACGCTGGAGCGGATCCGGGCGTGCTCCCGGAGCAGGGTGCGCAGCCGGGTCAGCAGGTCGGCGTGTTCGCTGAAGCGTTCCATCAGGATCTGGCGCGCGGGTGCGGCGCTTGGGCTTGTAGGGCAGATACAGGTCTTCGAGCCGGGTCTTGGTCTCCGCCTCGCGTAGCGCTCGTTCCAGTTCGGGGGTCAGCCGGTGCTGCTCGCCGATGCTGTTCAGAATGGTCACGCGGCGCTCCTCCAGTTCCCTGAGGTAGCGCAGCCGCTCCTCCAGCGTGCGCAACTGGGTGTCGTCCAGACCGCCCGTCGCTTCCTTGCGGTAGCGGGCGATGAAGGGCATGCTGGCGCCGTCGTCGAGCAGAGCCGTGGCGGCGGCGACCTGGCGGGGGTGGCAGCCGATTTCAGTCGCGATGATTTCCTGGATGGTAGGCATGATAGCTCGGTTGTCCGGGTGATTAACTCTCGTGGAAGATTGATGAACCGGGAAAATGACAAGTAAAGCGCCGCTGGTTCTCGATGGTCGATGCCGGCGCGGTCTCGCGGCACAGCGCCGCGGCGAACGGGCAGCGGGTGTGGAACTCGCAGCCCGAGGGGCGCTTGAGCAGGCTCGGCACCTCGCCTTGGAGCTTGATGCGGTCGATCACCGCATCCGGATCGGGTTCGGGGTTGGCCGATAGCAGGGCCAGCGTATAGGGATGCCGCGGCGCGGCGAAGATCTCGTCGGTACCGCCCTCCTCGACGATGCGGCCGAGATACATGATCGCCATGCGGTTGGCGATGTGGCGGACCACATTGAGGTTATGGGTGATGATCAGGACAGTGAGGCCGAGCCGTTCCTGAAGCTCGTTCAGCAGGTTGAGCACCTCGCCCTGGATCGATACATCAAGCCCGGCGGTCGGCTCGTCGGCGATGACCAGATGCGGCTCTAGCGCCAGCGCGCGGGCGACCCCGATGCGCCGCGCCTGGCCACCCGAGAGCTGGTGCGGATAGCGGTCGGCGAAGGCTGCGGGCAGGCCCACGAGTTTCAAGAGGCGGATCACTTCGGCGTCGAGGTCGCGATCACCAAGCCCATGCACGCGGAACGGTTCGGCCAGCAGCGCGCGCACCGGCATGCGGGGCGACAGCGAGCCGACCGGATCCTGGAACATCATCGCCATCCGGCGCCTGAGCGGTTTCAGCGCACGATCATTGAGGCCGACGATCTCTCGGCCCTCGAAGGTGATGCTGCCCGCGTCGGCCGGAACCAGTCCGGCGATCGCCCGCGCGAGCGTCGTCTTGCCCGAGCCCGATTCGCCAACGATGGCGAAGGTCTCGCCCCGGTTCACCGCGAACGACACCCCGGCGACCGCCTCTATGGTTTGTGGCGTGCCCCCGATCAGCGCGGCAATGCGACCGGCGACCCTGAAGCGCACATGGACCTCCTTGACCTCGAGCAGGGCGCTCATGAGTGCGACTCCCGATCGTTGAGGAAACAGGCGGCGAGATGGTCCGGTTCGATCGGATACTCCCGCGGCCGCTCCTTGGCGCAGCGGTCGAAGGCGCGCGGGCAGCGCGCGCGGAAGATACAGCCCCGCGGCAGATTGACCAGGTCGGGCAGGTCGCCCGGTATGGTGGGCAGCACGCGGCTCCGCCGGGCGATGCGTGCCGGGTCGCATTCGATCAGGCGTCTGGCGTAAGGGTGGCCGGCAGTATGGAAGATATGGCGTACCGAGCCGCGCTCGGCGACTTCGCCGGCATACATTACCACCACTGCGTCGCACAGTTCGGCGACGACACCGAGGTGGTGCGAGATGAACAGGATCGAGCAGCCGAAATCCTGTTGCAGATCCTGGAGTAGCTCGATGACCTGAACTTCGAGTGTGGCGTCGAGCGCGGTGGTCGGCTCGTCGGCGATCAGCAGGTCGGGCTCCGCCATCAACGCCATGGCGATGGCGATGCGCTGGCGCATGCCACCGGAGAATTCATGGGGGTAGCGGGCAAGCTGCTTGCCCGGATCGGGGATGTTGACCCGCGCCAGCATCTCGGCGGCGCGCTTGCGCTTGGCCCCACGGCTCAGGCCGGAACGGTACTGGATATCGATCATCTGGGTACCGATCGTCATCACCGGGTTGAGCGTCGTCATCGGATCCTGGAACACCACCGACAGGCGCCCACCGCGCAACTCGCGCATCTGCTCCTGGCTGAGTTCGAGCAGGTTCCGCCCGTCGAACACGATGCGGCCGCCGACGATCTCCCCGTTGGCGGCGAGCAGCCGCAACAGGGCATTGATCAGCGTGCTCTTGCCGCAGCCCGATTCGCCGACGATGCCGACGATGGCACCGCGCGGCACCTCGAGGCTGACATCGCGCAGCGCGTGGAGCGTTCCCGCCGCGGTTCGGAAATCGACCGATAGCTGCTCGACAGCCAGCACGGGCGCGACGGATGACGGCGCCGTGCTCACGCGTCTCGCCTCAGCCGGGGATCGAAGATGTCGCGCAAGGTCTCGCCGAGGAAGGTGAAGCCGAGCGTCGCGATGATGATCGGCAGCCCACCGGCAACGGCGATCCAGGGCGATTCGCGCACATAGGAGAAGCCGTCGTTGAGGATCGAGCCCCAGGAGGGGGTCGGCGGCCTGACACCGAGGCCGAGAAAGCTCATGCCGGCTTCTATGGTGATCACGACCGGGATTTCCATCGAGGCGAGGATCAGGATCGGTCCGATGATATTGGGCAGAATGTGCTTGCCCACGATGCGCAAGGTGCTGGCACCGACCGAGCGCGAGGCCAGAATGAATTCGGAATTGCGCAGCGAGATGGTCTGGGTTCGAACGATACGACCATAGCCCGGTGTGCTGACGATCACGACGACCAGGATCACCGCTTCGAGACTCGGACCAACCAGGGTGACCAGGGCGAGCGCCAGCATGACGGTCGGGAACGACTTCAGGGTGTCGAACAGCAACAGCATGATGTTGTCGATCCAGCGTGGCCCATAGCCGGCGATCAGACCCAGGGTGACCCCGAGCACCAGCGAGATGGCGGTCGCCGTCAGCGCCACCGTAAGCGCGATTCGACCGCCATGCAGCACGCGGGCGAACAGGTCGCGGCCGAGTTGGTCGGTACCGAGCAGATGGCTCCAGGACGGATCGAGGAAGCGGTCTCGCGGCGATAGTCGGATCGGGTCATGGGCGGCGAGAAGGTCGGCAAATACGGCGCCGAACACCACCAGAGCGACCAGGAGGAGGCCGAACAGGCCCAGCGGATCGCGGGTGATCCGCTGGCAGACACCGACCAGGCCGCCCTGGTCGCGGCCGGTGGCCAGCGGCGGGGTGCTATCGGTCGAGGCTTTGTCGAACACGGGGATCCAGGCTCGCTACGATCAGATCGGTGATCAGGGTGGCCAGGACGTAGAATGCGGTGGTCACCAGCACGGTCCCGGTGACGACCGGGTAATTGCGGACGATGACGCTGTCATACACGAGCTTGCCGATGCCGGGGCGCGAGAACACGATCTCGGCGAACACCGCGCTCGACAGCATGCCGCCGATGCCGATGCCGAGCAGGGTGAGCGTCGGCAGGATCGCCAGCTTGAGCGCGTAGCGGTAGGTGATCACACGCTCCGGCAGGCCGAAGGCGCGCGCCATCTTGATGTGGTTCTCGCTCATCACCTCGAGCATCGAGGCGCGCACCATGCGGGCGATATAACCGACCCAGCCAAGGCCCGCGGCGAGGGATGGCAGCACCAGGTGATGGAGCTGGCTCGCGAGATCGCCGCGTCGCCCGGCCCCGATAGCCGGGAACCAGCCCAGATGGACCGAGAAGATCAGCAGCGAATAGATCGCCACGACGAAGGACGGGATGGCGATGGTACTGACCGACAGGACGCCGGTGACGCGATCGCTCCAGGAGCCGCGGCGGATCGCCGCATGGCAGCCGAGCGGAATGCCGAGCAGGATTGCCCAGCTCATGGCGCCGGCGATCAGCGCCAGGGTGAACGGGAGCTGCTCGGCGATGATCATCGCCACCGGGCGGTTGCTCAGAATGTCGCGACCGAGATCGCCCCGCAATACATTGCCGAAAAAATTGAACAGCTGGATGAGGATGGGCTGATCGAGTCCCATGCGGATGCGGAACGACTCGATCATCGCCGGCGAGGCGCGCGGCCCCAGGGCCACGGCGATCGGATCGCCGGGGATGACGTAGATCATGATGAACAAGATGGTCATGGCGAGCAGGATGATAGTGGCCGCCACGCCGAGCCGCTTGATCGTGTAGACCAGCATTCAGTGCCTGCCGCCGTCGGCGGCCGGGGTGCACCCTCTCACCCGGCCCGCCGTCTCACCCGGTCTCCCCCTCTCCGCGTCCGAGAGAGGGTAGGGCCATCATGGCCTCCTGAATTTCGAATACAGCGGAACCCCGTCGGGGCGGATCGCCGGAACAATGGTGTCGCGGGCGAGAATACCGGTGGCCTCGTGGGTCAGGAATACATAGGCGCCCGATTCCTCCATCAGATCCTGCATCCTCTGGTACATCTCGTCGCGCTTGGCGTCGTCGAGTTCGACCAGGGCTTTGCGGTGCAGCTCGCCGAATTCCGGACTGTTGAAGCGTTCCCAGTTCCACACGCCGATCTGGTCCGGAGTGAACCAAGCGGTTGCCCAGCTCGGGTCCGGCTGCATCGAGAAACGGCCCAGAATGAGCTGGATATCCTTCCAGCTATCGCCCGCCTTGTCGTCGCCGAGCGTCCAGAAGGTGCCGGAGTCATGCTGCCGAATGGTGACGCTGATGCCGACCTCGGCAAGCAAGGCCTGGATTGCCTGGGCGGCGTTGAGGCGTTCGGGCTGGTTCAGGATGTCGAGCGTCAAGTCGAGGCTGTTCACCCCGGCTTCCGCGAGTAGCTCGCGCGCGCGCTCGGGATCGTAGCCGTAGAGATTGGCTTCGCGATGGCCGACGAGACCCGGTGCGACGATGCCGGTGGACGGTGCCGCGGCGCCGAAATAGGCGGCGTCGAGCACCAGTTCGACATCGATCGCATGCTGGATCGCCCGGCGCAGCCTGAGGTCCTGCAATACCGGGTTGTCGACATTCATGCCCATCCAGACATAGGCGAGCGACGGCGTGCGGATGAAGTAGGCGCCGGTCGGCGGGTTATCGAGATAGCGCGGAATGGCGCTGATGCTGGTCCAGGTGAAGTCGATCTCGCCGGCCTCGAAACCGAGTTCGGCAACCCGCGGATCCTCGATCGGCAGGATCACGATCTCGTCGAACACGGCGGGCTCGCCGTTCCAGTCGGGATCGGGGACCAGGGTGAGGCTCTGCTTGGGCTGCCAGTCCTGGATCATGTAAGGTCCGGCGCTGGTCGGCGGGATCGCCTCGAAACGGCCGCCAGCCTCCTCGAGCGCCTGTTTCGAAAGGATCACGGCGCTCGGTGTCGGCAGGGTCGATGACCACAGCGGCGCGAACGGTTCCTTGAGAACGATGACCCCGGAGTATCGGTCGGTGATATCGACCCGGTCGAGCACCGCCCAGTCGTCCTTGTAGGGCGATTCATTGGCCGGGTCGGCGATGCGTTCATAGGAGTACTTGACATCCTCGGCGGTCATCTCGCCATAGCCATTGGTGAACAGGATGCCGGGTCTGAGTCGGAAGGCGATGGTGGTCGGGCTGGTCTGGTCGATCATTTCGGCGCCGTCGAGTTCCCAATCCCATTCCTCGCCGGGCTTGGAGGAGATGAGCCGGGTGTAGATCAACTCCATGATGTCGCCTTCCGGTTGCGCCAACCGGTAGGCCGGGTCCATCACCTGGATGTCGCTGTAGGAGCGCCCGCGCAGGATTCCGCCGTTGCGTGCGAAAGCGAAGTGTGGCCCCAGCGCCGTCACCGCGCCCAGCGCCGCCGATCCGACCAGCAGTTGTCGTCTGGTAATGTGTCGGATGTTCATGATTCAACCTCCCGAGTGAGTTGGTTTGTTCTGTCGGTTCCGCCGAACCCCGAGACGGTCAGACGTGATCGCGAGGGATTTCCTCGCTCCAGTTGCGGGCGAAGACGCGTCGTTCACCTTCGTACGCATCGAGCGTCGCATCGATCACGAAGGTGGTCTTGGTGACCCGCATCGTGACGCTGGCCTCGGTGCGGATGCAAAAATCGCCGCGCTGGTAACGCTTCTCCCAATCGAGTTCGGCGCGCGCCGACAGCGGATCATCGGGGTGTATCGCGTAGCGGCGCTCGGCCCGCACGCCGACCGTCCAGTCGATGTCGTCATGGCGAACCAGCCCGTCATCACTGATTCGCTCCACCGTCACCACGCCCGAGTCGAGATCGTGCAGGATGATGGCGCTCTCCTCGCTCGGCACGAGCCGGGTCTGGCGCAGTGGCGCGGCACTTTCCGCGGCCGGGAAGGCGATCTCCGCATCGCCCGCACGGGGGGGGCGGACCGGCAGGGTCAGCGTGCTCACGCCACCGCTGACGGTCAGCGTCACCGGCTCCGGCGATGGCCAGACGATCGGCCA